>JANZZQ010000082.1 GCA_026419315.1 Armatimonadota bacterium
AGATGTGTATAAGAGACAGTGTCAAGTGGGCTCGCGACTCGCAAATGTATGTTGCGCTGTATCCGGAGAAGTGGAACTGGCGATGTCAGTAAGGTAGGAGTTTAGTTCAGCGAAAATGGGGAAGAAGAAAGCGGCAGGCATCAAGCCTGCCGCTTTCGGTTTTCTTCCGCTTTCTTACAACTGCATTTAAGAGGCAAGGGCGTCCAATCGGGCCTGCCTGAGCAATGGGTGTTGGCGCAAGCGCTTCAACGCGACATCTGCGATTTGCTTAACTCGTTGTCGGGACAAACCTAACCGCCTGCCGATTTCCTCGTAAGTGTGAGTTTGCCCATCCTCCAAGCCGTAACGAAGTTTAATGACAGTTCTGTAGTTCTCGGGCAGTTCGTTCAACGCTCGGTCAATGTGCTCCCTCAAAGTCCGCTGTATCATTTCCTCCTCCGGGTTGAGTGTGGAAGTGTCCTCGATAGCGTCAAGTAGCGTGACTTTTTCTTCGCTGTCAACGGGCTCATCGAGCGAGGAGACTTGATGCGGATAGCTGAGCAATTCTTCAACCTGAGTTCTCGGCATTTTCATGAAGCGAGCCAACTCCTGGGCGGTTGGTTCGCGCCCTAACTCTTGTGTCAAGACTTCACGGGCTCTGTTGAGTTTATGCAATTGCTCACTTATTCGGGTTGGCAATTTGACTAACTGGCTTTGAGCCTGAATGGCCCTGATGACAGCCTGTCTAATCCACAAGGTCGCACATGTGCTGAACCTTGTGCCCTTTTTCCAGTCAAATCGGTCGACAGCCTGGATTAAGCCGATGTTGCCTTCTTGGATCAGATCGTTGAGCGGGACACCATAGCCACGATACTTGCGGGCAATCGAAACCACCAACCTCAAGTTGGACTCGATCATTATCTCTCTTGCTTTTTCCCCGTCTTCAATGGTAGCCCTTTCTTCTGGGTTAGCAATGTCTAAGTAGCGCTTGCTTATCAGTTCAACTAAGTGGCCGGGCCGGCGCTCCAAACTCATCCGCTTCCATTCCTGCTCTGAGACACCTAACTTGCGAGCAATCTCGTCCAACCTTTCTTGAGGGAGCTTCCTGAGTTCGTTCTTGAGCACTTGTTGGAGGTAGTCATCAAAGGTTTCAGTGTCCTTCCACTTCCTCAACTTAATCCCGAATTCCTTCGCCACATAGCGGCGTAACAGATTCTGACGAACCCTCGTGGCCCTCTCCATCCGTTTCGCTAATTGCTGCTCTTGGTCCTTGTCGAGCAAGGGACGGCGACGCAACTCCCTTGCCCATGCAGCCATTGCGTCCTCTACAGCAGCGTGTGCTTCCTCCTCCGCCAGTTCCTCTGGGGTGACAATAAGCTCTTCTGGCAGCTCTGGCAACTCCGCTTCCTCAAACCAATACTCCTCCCAATCCTCCGGGAGGGGTTCAATGGCCTCCTCTTCCTCAATGACTGGCTCCAAACCAAGGTCTTCCTCGTGCTCAGGCATCAAGAGAGTTTCCTCCAAAACGAGTGGCTCTGCCAATTCAACTTCTTCCAGCCACTCTTCGGTTTTTCGGGAACGGCGCTTCCTAGTCTTACGAGACATCACAGCCATAAGGCATAGTCACCTCTGTCGTCTTGCGACAGGCTTGGGGCTTCCAAGGAATTTTTTCGAGGTCTTACCTTGTTATGTCCGTTTATATTGTACCCCATCCTGCGAGGAAAAACAACCCTTTCTGTCCCCAGCCCGCCTCAAAATCGCCAAATTATTGGACAAATCCCGCCAAAATTGGCAGCTTTTGCGCAACTTCTCCAATCGCGAAACTGGCTCTGACTTTTGCGATTAATTCGTTGTCAATTGGCTTATTGCTTTGTAAAATTGCAAGTGATTCACCAGCTTCCACTTGGTCGCCGACCTTTTTCAAAAGGACGATACCAGCCGCTGGGTCAACTTCCGCTGCTCCCAAACGACCGGCACCTAATTGGCCAGCAATTAGACCTAACTGTCTTGTAGCGATGCTCATGACTACCCCTGTTTGTTCTGCGGGCACTTCAGCCTTGTGCGAAGGTTGAGGCAATCTGAGAGGCTCATCCAACACTTTTGTGTCGCCACCCTGGGCCGCTACCAATTGCCTAAACTTCTCTAACGCCATCCCGCTGTCAAGCAGTTCCCTTGCTTTAGATTGTCCTTCTTCGGGATTCGTTACGGCTCCACCCAACCATAGCATTTGAGCGGAAATGGCAATACAAAGTTCCCGGACATCTGTTGGTCCGCCTCCCTTAAGTACATCAATGGCTTCGGCGATTTCCACGGCATTCCCAATGGCATAACCGAGGGGCTGTTCCATGCTTGAAAGCACAGCAACAACCTTCTTGCCAGCGAGTTTCGCTGTCCGCACCAAACCTTCTGCTAAAGCCCGGGCGTCTTCCAAACGCCTCATGAAAGCCCCATCCCCGAACTTGACATCGAACACAAAAGCATCCGCCCCGCCGGCGAGTTTTTTACTCAGAATGCTGCTGACAATGAGCGGAATGGAAGCGATTGTTGCGGTTTTGTCCCTGAGGGCGTAAATCTTCTTGTCCGCAGGAGCAATGTCTTCGGTTGCAACGGCAATCGCACAGCCTATGCGTTTGACCTGAGTGACGAACTCCTCCTCACTTAGGTTGAGCCTCATTCCCGGTATGCTCTCAAGTTTGTCTGCGGTTCCGCCTGTATGGCCGAGAGCCCTTCCCGTCAGTTTCGCGACCGGGACACCTGCGGACGCAACGAGCGGGACGACGACAACGCTGACTTTGTCGCCGACCCCACCCGTGCTGTGCTTGTCAACTTTTATGCCTTCAATTGACGACAGATCTATCATCCGCCCGCTTTTCGCCATCGCTTCAGTCAGCCACCAAGTTTCATCGTCGCTCAAACCGCGAATGTAAACGGCAGCCAGCCAAGCTGCCATCTGTTCCGCCGCAACTTCTCCGCGAACGAAGCCGTCAACAAGTTGGCGAATTTCTTCGGCAGTGTTCTCTTCACCATCCAATTTCTTGCGGATAATTTCGTAAACAAGCATGATGCCCTACCTCGCTTTCAAGCCAATCTGATATTGCAACCACCGTAACATTACAGCCCGCAAGGCGAATTTTGTCAAGGGGATGTCCGGATTTGCCTGGTGCTGACGACTGTTCCGAGCCAACGGGGATTCTGAACAGTCAGGTTAACTTTTGACTTCTTGCAACCAAGCTTGACATGTCGCCCTAAACCGAGGGTTGAGCGGAAATTCAGGCGAACTGAGGTTTTTGCCGATTTCTGAGGCGGCTACGGTGAAGGTCGATTGTTGGACGAGGTGGAACTTGACCGATGAGTGAGATGGACAGGACGCAACTTATCGTCTGCAGAACCAGAAGGGCAGCAGTCAATTGCGCTTCGGCGTGCCCTTAAGCCCGGTAAGCAGCTGAATTAGCTGTCATGGCTTTGCCATTGAGGTTAAGTCTGCCAGAATGGAGAAGTTGCGTTCTTGCTTTGCTGAGTTCAAGTTACTGACCCGCAAATTACTGTTCCTGCATCGCCTTTGGACCGATGTTTTGTTTGCGGCTGAAGAGTTGCCTGTATGCCTAACGAAGCGGCAAGGTTTACCGATGCAAATTGCGCTACCGGAAGCCGAGTCGATAGGACACACCGGGGAGGAGTTCAAGAACTTGTCGGCAAAAATAACATCCGAGCTTGCTCGAGCTGTTGAAAAAGCCGTTTGTTTGAAAGGAGATCTGGGGCAGGTTTAACGTTTGGAACTTGTGTTGGGTCAATTTACCTGTCAAGTGTCCGTCCGCAATCTCTCAACGAGCAGGTAGACGGCGATGCCGAAGGCGACAGCGACATTGAGCGACTCCTTCTCACCATACTGCGGTATTTCAACTACCATGTCGGCAAATTCAAGCACTCTATCGTCAACTCCCGTGACTTCGTTGCCGATAACGAGCGCCAAAGGGAAATCGGTTCGCTTGACAGTTTGTATTGGCACGCTTTCGTCAGTGATTTCCAATGCAGCGATTGTCCAGCCTTCGTTTTTGAGCGTTTGAACAGCCTCAAAGGTGTCGGCAAAATACCGCCAAGGGACAAGTTGGGTTGTGCCCAAAGCGGTTTTTTCAACCTTTCGGTGAGGTGGACGAGCAGTTATACCGCACAAAACCAACTCGGCGATGTAAGCGCATTCTGCGACCCTGAACATCGCACCGACATTGTAAGCGCTGCGGATGTTGTCCAAAACACCAGCAATGGGAAATCGCCTTTCAGGGCGATAAAGTTGCCAACGGGCAATCCTTTCTTCAGCAACCAACTTGCGCATAAGCAAACTCACCAATTTGTCAACAGCGGGTCAGAGTCCTAAACCCTGCCGACTTTCCCCCGCTGACATGATTTTGCTGGCGCAACATGAAACTGAGTTACGCGATGTTTCTGATCAGCCTCCGTTCCATTCACTTGGTCGCCAGACATCGGTGACGGGCTCGCGGAGCAAGGACAAGCGGGCAACTTTTGCCCTCGTTGCGACTGGCAACGGTAAATCTTCCAACTGCCTCAAAACCTCAGAGGCTTGCAAAATCAGCCTTTGCAAATCACCTTCGTCGCTTCCGCTCCTTTCAACGAGCATTTGCCAATCCCACTTGCCTTCTGCCCACCTGAAGACCGCCGCTGCTTTTCTGTTTGCGTCGCTCCAATGTTCTCCTTCAAACTCCTCGGAAAAACGCGACGGTTCAAGTTTGTGCTTCTCCTCAAGTTCCTCCAGCTCGTAAACTAACCACCAAAGTGGCTCGAGGTTGATGCGAGCGACTGGATAGCGAGGAGAGCGTTCGGTTGTGAACGCGGCAGCCCAACCCGCCAATTCCTCCGGCGGCATAGTGTCCATCAAGCCTTGCCTAACTGCTTCAACAATGAACAACGACCGTTCGTGCCTGATAAGCAATCCCCACTCGCCGATGATAGTCGGACGCCAGTTTTCGTCGAGATAGCCCAATTCTTGAAGCAAACTTGAGCGTCGCTTGAATTCGGTGCGCAACTCTTGACGAACTGCTCTCGCTTTTCTGTGGCTCCTCCGTGCCATTTGGTAAACGGCGAAACTCTTGTCCAAAACTGTCAAGGCGTCTTCGTAGCCCATCGTTGCCAACAAGTTCAGCACCTGGTAGTATTGGACCCGGAAAGCGGAACGCAAATCCTCAGGTTCGCTTTCAACCAACTCTCGTGCCCGCTCGAAATCTCGCGGATGTCTCGGAATGATGAGGACAAACCCGACTTTGTCTTTCCCACGCCTACCTGCGCGACCGGTCATCTGGTGGAATTCAAGAGCTGTCAAGGTTCGCTCCCCTTTCTCATCGCGAACCCTCAAAGTTGGCAAGACAACGGTTCTTGCAGGGACATCAAGACCAGCAGCCAAAGTTGTGGTTGCGAAAACTGCCCGCACCAAACCAGCCCTCAACATCCTCTCAACGGCGATTTTCCACGCTGTCAGGTGACCAGCATGGTGG
>JANZZQ010000083.1 GCA_026419315.1 Armatimonadota bacterium
GCCGATGTTCCTGAACAGTGGAAGCACTTTATTGAGATGAACCGCGACTATTATGCACTTTCACCGGAAGAATTTGAAGCAAAGTATGGACGCCGACCTTGAGAGCTCCCAGCGAAACCCCAAATCAACCCTGCCCTCCCGCCCCCGGGTAAGGGCAGGGTCCTCCAAATCAAAACACTGCCCGGAAAAAACAGGACACCTTCGTCCCGCCGCAAAGTCCGTGACGGTGTGGTTAACTTTTTGCCAAACCTTACGCTATAATTAAGCAAACACAAGTCACAAGGAGTGACCGAAATGCGTTGCGGGCAAACGATTACGGAGTATCTGTTTTTGCTCTCCTTAGTGGCGATCGTGGCATTACTGGCTCTGACGGTCTTTGGGGGCGGCTTGGGTTTTCGCTATGCCAACATATTGAACCAGCTGCCGTTCCCGTAGACAAGCTCGGTTTGAAGGTTTTAGGGTGGCAGTTTTTCTTCTGTTGGTGATGCCTCGTATCTGTTTGTTGTTCACAACTGCCCTTCATACTTCCCTTCACCGCGATGCAGCTTATGTTGGTCGATGAACTTCTCAAGCTTCTCCAAGGAGCGGGCAGCCATCAGGCGATATCTCAGTTCCTTTGGCCTAACTTTTCGTTCCAAAGGGGGAAGCAAGCCGAAGTTGATGTTCATCGGGGCGAAGTGTTTGGGGTTGGCGGTTGTGATGTAATGCGCCAACGCACCAATTGCTGTCTCGGCAGGGAAGACCAGAAGGGGTTCGCCCCGGACATACCTTGCAGCGTTGATCCCCGCCACAAGACCTGAAGCAGCCGATTCAATGTAGCCTTCAACTCCTGTCAATTGTCCTGCGAAAAACAAGTCGTCACGCCTTTTGAATTGGTAAGTCGGTTTCAAGGCAGCGGGCGAATTGATGTAAGTGTTTCTGTGGATGTAACCATACCGAAGGAATTCGGCGTTTTCGAGACCCGGGATCAGCCTGAAGACGCGTTTTTGCTCGCTCCACTTCAAACTCGTTTGAAAGCCCACTAAATTGAACATTGTCATTTCGGCGTTTTCCGGTCTCAACTGGACTACGGCGAAAGGTTGCTTTTGGGTGCGGGGGTCAATTAGCCCTGTCGGGCGCAAAGGTCCGTAAACCAAAGTCAAGTAGCCTCGTTTCGCCATTTCCTCTATGGGCAAACAGCCCTCAAAGAAGATGGCTTTCTCAAACTCATGCGGTTCGTGTCGCTCAGCGGAAATTAACTCTTCCCAAAACCTCCGGTATTCTTCTTCGGTCATAGGGCAGTTCAGATAGGCAGGTTCATCCCGGTATCGTGCTCCCCAGAAACATTTGCTGTAGTCAATGGTTTCCGCGTCCACGATGGGGGAAACTGCATCGTAAAAGTAAAGAAACTCCGCCCCTATCAATTGACGAATTTCGTTAGCGAGCAAATCGTGGGTCAGGGGCCCGGTTGCGATAACGACAGGGCCGCTTTCAGGGATTTTCGCCACCATTTCCCTTACGACTTTGATGAGTGGATGGTTTTCAATGGCTTCGGTAACCAGTTGAGCGAACTTCTCCCGGTCAACTGTCAATGCTCCTCCACCAGGGAGTGCTGCTTGGTCGGCGCAGCGAATGATTAGCGAGCCTAGCCGTCTCATCTCCTCTTTCAACAAACCCGCAGGCTTGTCAATCAAATCGCTGCGCAAACTGTTGCTGCAAACGAGTTCCGCGAGCTTGTCAGTTTTGTGGGCGGGCGTCATGACTTTTGGTCGCATTTCGTAAAGCAAGACAGGCACATTTAGCTGTGCTATTTGCCATGCCGCTTCGCACCCAGCCAGCCCCCCACCGATAACAGTTACTGATTTGCCCGAGGAAAACATTTTTCGTCACCCCAGTGAACTGAGTGAAGGCTTTCCTTTCAACCTGCGGTGGCGCAAACATTTTAGCACCCAGTTTTCGGTCAGACACAAACCGAGAGAGGAATCGGGGTCAAAAGCTGCGAACAGTTTCCCGCTTGTCCTGCTGTGGCTTCGTTCTATGCGACAAAATATGAAAGCGCTCTTGGAATTTTGTTTTCAGCGAAGGGTTTAGAGGGGTTGACGGGAAAATGGCTTTCAAGATAGGTTGGTTCTCAACGGGTAGGGACGAAGCAGCGTTGTGGTTGCTTGATGAAACGTTGAAGGCAATCTCGAGCGGGTTCTTGCCCATTGAAATCGCTTTTGTATTCTGCAACCGCGAGAGAGGTGATTCGCCGCAAAGCGATGCCTTTCTGGACTATGCGGTGAAGGTTGGGTTGCCGTTGGTGGTGCTTTCTTCACGCCGTTTTTTGCCGGAACTTTGGCTTAAAGGCAAGTCGGGCGACGAGGGAGCGATGAGGGAGTGGAGGAAACGATACCACGAAGAGGTTGCCAATAAGCTTGCCCCTTTCCTCTCTCAAGTCCCTTTTTCGCTTTTGGCAGGATACATGCTCATCGTCAGTGACGAATTTTGTGACGCTTACACCCTCTTGAACCTTCACCCTGCGCTTCCGGGCGGACCGAAGGGGGCTTGGCAGGATGTCATGTGGGAGTTGATTCGCCGGAGGGCGGAACTTGCCGGCGCTCAAATCCACATCGTCACTCCCGACTTGGACTCGGGTCCACCGGTAACTTACTGTCGAGTTCCCATCCGAACTCCCGACATGTTGCCTTTGTGGGAGGCGATGGAGAGGAAATTGAAGTCACAAACCTTGGAGTCAATCATCGCCACAGAAGGTGAACGGGAGCCCCTTTTTGCCCAAATCAGGAGTCGACAACTGGCTCGTGAAGTTCCGCTCATCCACTTGACACTCAAATGCTTTGCCGATGGGAGATTGAGCCTGCATGGCAAAATGGTTTGCTGGGAGGGCAAGCCAAAAGTGGGCGGGGTTGACTTGACAGAAGAAGTGGAGGCTTTCCTTTCCGATAGACTGCAAAAGGGGTGAACGGATATGCTGCTTGTCGCTTTTGACCTTGAAGGTCCGCTATCGCCTCAAGATAATGCCTACGAACTTATGGCTCTCATCCCTGATGGAAGGAGACTTTTTGAACGGCTAAGCCGCTACGACGACTTGCTCGCCCTATCAGGTCGACCGAATTATGAGCCGGGAGATACCCTGAAACTCATTCTCCCGTTCCTGCTCGCTCACGGAATCAACGAAACTCACGTCCGCAAAGTTTCGGAGAGAGCGATGTTGGTCAGCGGTGCCCATGAATGCGTTCAAGCAATTTGGTCAAGAGGTTGGCAGCCCTGTATCGTCTCAACAAGCTACAAGCCTCACGCATTGAACATCGCCGAAAAAGTCGGTATCCCACCAGATTTAGTTGCAGCGACGGAAGTTAACTTTGACGTCCTTGAAGGTGCGATGACCGACGACAGTTACAGCCTCGTCCTAACTTGGCAAACTATGGTTCTTGAATGCCCCGCCGATGACGACGAACAATTGCGCCGTTTGCTCGACGAATTTTTCTGGGAACATCTTGTCAAGTTCCCCATCGGAATCGCTCTTGAATTGCCTGTGATGGGAGGTAGCAGGAAGACGGAGGCGCTGCGCAATTTCTTGAGGAAAGCCGGGTTGAATTTCAATCGGTGCGTTGTGATTGGGGACAGCATCACCGACGCCCATATGCTTCAAACGGTCAGGGACGAAGGCGGATTAGCGATAGTGTTCAATGGGAACGAATATGCGCTTCCATACGGTGTCATCGGGGTTGCTTCACTTGACTTGAGGGCCATACTTCCCCTTTTGGAGATCTTCGCAAATGACGGAGTTGAAAGCCTTAAGGCTTGGGTTGCCGAGCAGAAGCCTCAAGGTGAGTGGGACCCTCACTACCAGATCCTGACGGAAGAGAATTGGCAAAACGCTCTACCAGTTCACCGCCGATTCAGGCAAGCGGTGAGGGGTCAAGCAGCGAAGTTGGGGTGATGGAAAGTGCAGAGCGTGACAATCGTCGGTTGCGGGGCTTTAAATTGGGATTGCCTGTTCAAAGTGCGCGAAATTGTAGTTGATGGAGAAAGCATAGTGGAGGACTCCCACGAATCTGCTGGCGGAAGCGCCGCAAACACAATTTACGCCCTCTCCCGTTGGGGAACTAAGGCGGGCTTTATTGGCGCCGTCGGGAACGATGAGGAAGGGAGAAGAATTTTGCTGGAGTTTGAAGGCGTTGGTGTTGAAACCCACCGAATCAGGATTGTCAAGGGGCAGCCTACAGGAAGGGTTATTGGAATTGTTGACGCGAGGGGGAGACGCTCACTTTATGTTCAGCCGGGCGCAAATTTATCGCTTAGGCTAACGGAAGATGATTTCGCCTACGCTGCTAAGGCCCAATGGGTGCATTTGTCGTCCCTAATTGGCGATGAGGCTTTTGAAACTCAAAAGGAACTCGTTTTGTCGTTGCCTTCGGATGTCTCAGTTAGTTTTGCCCCGGGAGCAATTTACGCCAGGCGGGGACTCGATGCTATGGAAAGCATTTTGAGGCGAACCACGATTTTGTTCATAGCAAGGGATGAACTTGCGATGCTCATGGGCACCGAGAACTTGGATGCCGCTGCCCGTAAACTTTGGGAACTGGGCGTTGAAACGATCGTTGTGACTTTGGGTGAAGCGGGAAGCTGGGTTGGGTGGAAAGGCAAAGGTCAGTTCGCCCCTTCACCCCAAGCACATGTCGTTGACACCACAGGCGCCGGCGATGCGTTTGCCGCTGGGTTTCTCTGGGGGGTTTTGCAGGGTAAACCCCTGGCAGAGTGTCAAAGGTTAGGCACAGTTGCTGCGGCTTTCTGTTTGCGGGAAATGGGGGCGAGAACCGGGACACCAACTATTGACGAACTTTTGGCGGTTGCGTTTGAGTGAGGTCTGAGTCCAAAGTCTTTCAGAACTTTGCGTTGCCTCGAAAAAGGGGTTTGCGCCGCTGGCGTTAGCCAGCGGTTGACAACAAGTTTACTTTGCAAGGAACCTGTTCGGCGGAAAAATCTCACTCTGGCATTTGTGCTTGAGGGGGAAGTTAAGCGCAAAGAAGCGTTACGCGCTCAAAAAGGAGGGTTGAAAATGCAGTTCCACATCCGCGATGAGTCTCTGGCTGAAGACGGTCTCAAGCAAATTGAATGGGCTGATTGGCAGATGCCCGTGTTGAGGCAAATTCGCGAGAGGTTTGAACGAGAGAAACCTTTGCAAGGAATCCGAATCGGCGCTTGCTTGCATGTAACGAAAGAGACTGCGAACTTGATGCGAACTTTGGTTGCAGGTGGCGCTCAAGTCGCTTTGTGCGCATCCAACCCTTTGAGCACTCAAGACGAAGTTGCTGCAGCACTTGTCAAGTATTTTGGTGTCCCTGTTTTCGCCATTCGCGGTGAGGACACAGAAACCTACTACAAGCACATCCATGCTGTCTTGGACACCCAACCCGATATCACGATGGACGACGGTGCTGACTTGGTTTCAACCCTTCACAAGGAACGAAGGGAGCAGTTGTCAAG
>JANZZQ010000084.1:0-2677 GCA_026419315.1 Armatimonadota bacterium
CTCCTAATGGGACGCCCCTTCATCGCCATCACACTCCTTCCCTCGTGAACCGATTGGGCTTAAGCCTTCTCTACATTGGCTACTAACACGAAATCGCCACCTAACCTTCGGAGTTTGACCTCGCAGAGGCGGACAGCGTCGCTCAACTTGCCAAACCCTTCGCCGCCAATTGCCGGCACTGCATCGCGACCACCAATGAGCAAAGGAGCAATGAAAAAGATAACACGGTCAATTAACCTTTGCTTCAAAAAAGCCCCTGATAGCTCACTACCGCCTTCAACTAAAACGCTCACAATATCCCGCTCCGCCAATCGCTTCAGCAACTTTAGCAAATCAACCCTCCCATCTGAACTCGGGGGCAATTTCCAAACTTCAGCGCCAGCAAGTTCCAGCTGTTCAATTCGCTCCTTCGGAGCCGAATCGGTGACAGCAATGATGCAAGGAGAGTCGGCCGAACGGATGATTTTCGCAGTTGGCGGGGTTCGTGCTTGACTGTCAACGACAACACGAACGGGCTGTTTGACCCTTTTGGTGCCAAGTCTGACATTGAGTTGAGGGTCATCTGCGAGAACAGTCCCCACACCCACTAAGACCGCATCGTGTTCGTGGCGCAACCTGTGAACGAATCGGCGAGCAGGTTCCCCAGTCAACCACTTTGATTCACGGGTTTTCGTTGCAATTTTCCCGTCAGCACTCATAGCGAGTTTCAAGGTCACAAACGGAACTCGCTTCGTGATGAATTTCGCGAAGGGGGCGATAAGTTCCTTCGCTTCCCGTTCAAGCACCCCAAAAGTCACTTCAATTCCCGCCGCTTTTAACCGAGCAATTCCCCGCCCGTTGACGATTGGGTTAGGGTCAATTGTTCCTATGACGACGCGCCGAATTTTTGCGGCGATGATGGCTTGTGTGCAGGGTGGAGTTCGCCCGTAGTGGTCGCAAGGTTCTAAGGTCACGTAAAGGGTTGCACCTTCCGCTTCTTTGCCCGCTTTGGCTAAAGCAACGGCTTCAGCGTGCGGTTTCCCCGCACCTTCATGATACCCTTCAGCGACGGGCAAGTCGTTTTTCACCACGATCGCCCCTACAGGCGGATTGGGCGAAGTCCAACCGATGGCTTTCTTCGCCAACCTCAAGGCCTTTTTCATCCAAAAGGCATCACTGCTCACGATCATCCCCCTCTAATGACGGCTTCTCCTGCGCTAACTTCTTCAATTCTTCGCCAAGTTGGTGGTAAAGGTCGACCTTTCGCTTGAATTGCTCGCTCATGAGCCAGCGCCAATCTTGATAAGCCATGATGACCAAAAAAACAACCGCCAAAAAAGCGAAGGCGATGAAGAAGGACCAATAAAGGGCTGCAACTTGCGGTTCGGAAAAGCGAACGAGATATGCCCCAAAGAACATTCCAAAGAAGACAGCGATAATTAGAACCCACCCAGCGATGCGCCAAGCGAACCTTTTAGGCGACAGTATGGTCCTCCTCCGCGCAAAGGCGAAAACCTCCCACATTAACCCCGTGATCCCGCCCGCAATCATGACAAGCAAAAGCAAAGCAACTGTCAACGAAGATTTCGTTTCGGGCATTTCTATCGCCTCCAAAGCGCTGGTGCCGCTTTTCATCTTGACACACCTCCAGCTGCAAAGGCAAGTCGTAAGGCGCTTCGCTCCCAATTGACCTAAACTTTCGGCATGGCAAAAATTCTTTGCGATCAAGCGATCGTTCGAAGGGGTGAGGAGTTATGCGTTTGGTTTTTTTGGCCATCGCGACATTGACGAGTTTTGTTTGTGCGCAAACGCAGACAAAGCAAGCCTCTAAACCTTTGGTGCTTTCGGGGACCGTGAATTTGGTTGCTGCAACGAATGGGGGGACAATTGTCAAGTTCACAAGCCAGTTGGACGAGGAGAGTTGGAGCGTGAGAAATCTAATTGACGGCACTGTTTGGGACGGGAGGTTGCCTCAGACGGGCACGAACGGTTGGGCTTCAAAAGATGCGAAGTTCCCGCAAGAAATCGTTTTTGCCTTTCGCAACCGAGAGATCAGGCTCATAAACAAAGTTGTCCTCGACCCAACGATTCCTGACCCCACTTTCATCGGTCGCGCCACCCGTGACTTCGAAATCTGGGTCACGACCGACCATGATCCCGATAAGGCAACTTGGAAGTTGGTGCTCATTGGAACTTTGCGCAACGAAAAGCGGCGTCAAGAGTTTTTCTTCATCCCGTCGGAAGCGCGCTTCGTCAAACTCCGCATCTTGAGCAATCACGGCAGCGACCGGTATGTGGCTTTGGGCGAATTTGAAGTCTACGAGGCAACTCACGGGATCGCCGTCCTTGACCAATTGATCGCCAGATTGGAACAACTCCTCGTTGATTTGAAGCGATACCGAGACCTGCTCGCCGAACAAGGTTTGAGGGCTGTGACCGAAGGCTCGGAGAAAGGGCAAACTGAAGAGAGCGAGAACCAGCGAAGCGAAAGTCAAAATTGAGCAAACCGAAGAAAGACAAGAGAGTTGCGAAACTCAGGAGGGGATGCTTAATGGGCGGTTTGGTTGTTGCGCCTCAAGTTTTGGCTGTTGAGGAAGGGGTCAAGGTTCTAAGGCAAGGGGGGAATGCCGTTGATGCAGCCGTTACTGCTGCTTTGGTTCAAGGCGTCGTTGACCCGCAAATGTGTGGGATCGGCGGG
>JANZZQ010000084.1:2687-5440 GCA_026419315.1 Armatimonadota bacterium
CTCATTTACGAAGCAAAGACAAAGAAAGTCAAGTGCCTCTCCTTTCACGCAAGAGCGGGAAGCAAAGTAACACCAGATATGTGGGCTGACAAAGTTATCCGAGAGGCACCTGACGGCTTCGGTTTCTTTTTGAAAGGCGCGGTCAACGATGTAGGCGCCCAATCCGTTGGGGTTCCGGGCACGATTGCAGGCTTGCATGAACTGCTAACGAAGCATGGGACTTGGACTTGGGACCAAGTTTTCCAGCCAGCAATTCGCATTGCTTCGGAGGGTTTTGTCGTAACGGCGGAACTGGCGCGAACTTGGAAAACTCAGGGACGCTTTCCGGAACGGCCCTCTTTGCTGCAACGCTTGCAATTTTCACCGGAAGCACATCGAATCTTCCTCAAGCCTAATGGTTCTCCCTACGAAGCGGGCGAAATTTTGCGAAACCCTGATTTGGCTTGGACATTGGGGAAATTGGCAAAGCACGGGTTTGAAGAGTTCTATTGCGGCTCAATTGCTTCCGCAATTGTGACGGAATTGGAAACTCACGGTGGACACATAACCCGCAGCGATTTGGAGAACTATCGGGTTCGTTGGCAAGAGCCTCTCCACACCACTTACCGAAACTTAGAGGTTTTTTCAGCACCTCTGCCGGCAGGCGGTTTAACGGTTTTGCAAATCTTGAAAATTTTGGAGGGACTTGACCTGAACTGGATGGAGCACAATTCACCCGACTACATCTTCACCCTCTCGCAAGCCTTCAAGGCAGCTTTCACCGACAAGGTGCGTTATTGTGGTGACCCAGAGTTCGTTGATGTCCCCGTTGATGTTTTGCTTTCTGAAGAGCACAACAGAAAGTGGCGCGAACGAATCGAGAGGGGTGAAGTATTGACAGTTCCGAGGCTCGGGGTTAGCGAACCTCACGGAACGACTCACATTACGGTGATTGACAGCGAAGGCAACATTGTAGCCTTAACCCACACGCTCGGCTCATCCTCTGGTGTCATCCCTCGGGGCACGGGTTTCATGCTCAACAACGCGATGGTCGGTTTCCACCCCTTGCCCGGCCATCCAAACTCAATCGCCCCCGGCAAAGCGCGTATTTCTGGAATGTCGCCGACAATCGTTTTCGTGGATGGCGAACCTTTCCTCGTCCTCGGAGCTCCAGGTGGGGCGAGAATAGTTAGCGGCATCGTCCAAGTTTTGCTAAACGTCGTTGAGTTCGGGATGTCCCCCATCGATGCAGTCTCAGCGCCAAGATTTGACTCTCAAGTCCACGAAATTGAGTGTCAAGCCAGGATACCTTCCTGGGTTATTGAGGAAGTTGAAAAGCGGGGGCAACCTTGTATCAAGTTCCCGCAAAGCTACGGTGGCGTCGCTTTGGTTCAGTTGGCGATGCGAAGCGGGAACAAATGGGTTGGCGCCTCTGACCCTGCAGGTGGAGGCGTAGCCCTTCCCGGTTGACAATTCGTTGAAAACTTTTGTATGAGTTGAGCAACTAAGCGGGGAAATTGCCCGAGAGGTGAGCGCGATGAGGCGAAGGTGGACTTTGACGGTTGCTTTGGTGCTTTTCGCAGCCCTTTCGCTCGCTATAGACCGAGGGCCCGAACCCGTTCAACCCCGATGGCTCGTTTCCTTTCAACGGCAATCCGGTGGGCTTTTGAGCCTTCTGCGCCTTCCCGACTTTGAAGCACCGAAAATCAACGGGATGGCGATTTACACCGACTGGGGAATTTTGAAACCCTACCAATACGAACCTGTTGGGAGCCAAAACGAAAACGAGCCGAAGGTTAGCGAGCTAACTTCCGAGGGGTGGAAAGTCGTGATTGTTGAAGGGCAGTTGAAGGACCGCCAGGGTCAACCCTGCGGTCTGAAATACCGTGTCGTTCACAGGTTCACGATTGACGGAGTGATACTGGAAATTTCACTGGTCTCCGAACGAGTTTTCAAATCCATGCACGGCTTCCTTGCGGCGATGTTGAATTTCTCCGATGCTACCGAGTGGTTTGCCTGCACCCGAAAGGGTTGGCTCTTCGCCGAAACCCTTCATGACGGCAGAGTCTTTCAGTCAGTTCACGAACCCCTTGACAACAATAAACCTGTGCTTGGAGTTGCCAATCCCAGAACGGGATGGGGTCTTGTCCTGACATTAGAAGATGCGAGCCCCAATGGCCTTGACAACGTTTTCATACACGCCAACCCAAAGGGTTCGGGAGGGATTTTCCTCGCCTGGTGCGATGGAATTACGACGAGAGAGATGAACGTTGGTGAGGAGTGGAGGGTTTCCGTGAAATTGAGTTTCTCTCGGTTCGACGAACTTTTGGATGCGACGGAGTGATGGGGAATGGATTGGATGGTTTTGCTCAAAGTGTTAATCACTCTGTTGGCTTTTGTCGGGGCACTCGCTGTTATGCTGGGCTTGCCTGGGACCTTCCTTGCGTGGCTTGGACTTTTCATTTATGCCCTTCTCGGTCGCTTCACCACCATTTCTGCGTGGATGTTGCTTGGCACTTTTGTTGGATGTTTGGCCATTGAACTTGCTGACAACCTGCTTTCCGGCTTTTTAACCAAGAAATTTGGGGCGAGCAAGGGAAGCGTGTTGATGGCTTTGGCTGGCAGTGTTGGTGGGACCATGCTTGGTGGAACAGTTGGCGGGCTCAGTGGATTCCTCGGCTCAGCATTGCTCGGCGTTTTGGGAGCGTTTGTAGGGAGTTACGCTGCCGTTTACTTGTGGGAACGACACCGTCACAATCGCCCACCCAATGAAG
>JANZZQ010000085.1 GCA_026419315.1 Armatimonadota bacterium
GATCAAACCATGCCAAAAGCGGTAAGTTAACGGCAAGTAGTGGGACACAGGCACTCAGGTGTCACATTTTGCGAGCAGATGCCGAAGGGTGCGATTGAAGTGGCAATTCGTCGGCTTTCGAATGTGGCGAAAGTTCACACCAATGAAACGCTCAAAAATGTCACTTTACACTTGGGCGCTGTTTGGGATTGAGAAGTAGGGGCAGGCGAAGCCTGCCCGAATTCAAGCGAGCGGGTTTCACCCGCCATGCATTCAACCGACGAGTTCAAAAGGATGGTGATTGACAAGATGGTGAAAGAAGATAGACGACCATCGCTTCAACTTAACGACGAGACTTTTGAGTTGCTCATGGATTGTGTTCACTGTGGCTTTTGCTTGACAGTTTGACAGGGGATGAAACCGATTCACCTCGCGGTCGGCTTTACTATATGCGGTTGCTTGCCGAGGGAAGAATTGACCCTAACGAGTCGGTCTTGACACATCTTGACCGATGTTTGGAGTGTCGTGCTTGTGAAACTGCCTGCCCTTCCGGTGTAAGGTATGGCTTCCTTTCGGAACTGACTCGCTCTCAACTTGCCAAGCAAGGGAAAGGACCGACGCGGAAATCTGCCCTGCAGGCATTTTTGATCAGGCACATTTTGCCCTACCCCAACAGGTTGGAAATTTTGATGTTGCCTTTGCGAATTGCGCAGGTGCTGAAAGTTACGGAGTTACTTAACTTCATCCCCCCACTCGCTCGTGTATCAAACATGGTTCCGCCTTTGCCTTCAAACTCGTTGAGGCGCTTGCCTGAAACTTTCCCTGCCAAGAACGAAAGGAAACTGAGAGTTGGATTATTGACGGGTTGCGTTAACAGCGTCGTGTTGAGTAGGACAAATTGGTCAGCGGCGGAAGTTTTAGCAGCGGCAGGCTGTGAAGTTGTTATCCCGCAAAACCAAGGCTGCTGTGGTTCAATACTGCTCCACATAGGGCACTACGATGAAGCGAAGAAACTTGCCCGACAACTCGTCTTGACTTTTGCCCGCTATGAACCTTTGGACGCCGTCGTTGTTACCGCTGCCGGTTGCGGTGCAACCATGAAAGATTACGGGCATCTGCTCGCCGATGAACCTGATGTCGCTGAGTTGGCGAAAAATTTCGCGGCAAAAGTTAAAGACTTTTGCGAGTTACTTGACGAAATTGGTCTTCCGTTCCCCCTAAGACCGCTAAATTGGCGAGTAACTTACCATGACCCTTGCCATCTCGCTCACGGGCAAAACATCCGTGAGCAGCCGAGACGGTTGATTCGTCAAGTGCCCGGTGTTGAGTTTGTGGAACTGCCTGAATCGGATTGGTGTTGCGGTGGTGGAGGTGCTTACAGTTTGCTTCAGCCGGAATTTTCGGAAGCAATCTTAGACAGGAAAATCGCCAACATCAAAGCAACGGGTGCAGATGTGGTTGTTACTGCTAACATTGTCTGCATAATGCAAATCTGGTGCGGCATCAAAAAGCACCGGCTCAACATCCGTTTGATGCACATCGCTGATTTTTTGAAAGCGGCTTTGCCACTTGGATGATTTGCCTCATTCAAAAGTTCGTTGGCTCGTAACGAGACACAGAGCAGGATGTCACGATTGAGTTCGGTTTGTTGGGTGCAAGGTAAAACGACAACGCGCTTTGCCAAGAAACTTCGTTGGTGGTCGGTCAACTGGCGTAAACGGAGAAAAGACTTGTTGGTTGGTGATTATGCAGTAAAGGGCGCAGTCGTTAAAAAGCCGGAAACGGCAATTTCAAGCAAAGAGCAGACTCCAATATCTTGCCCTGCACTTAGCTGGCTGTGCCAGTTCCATGCTGCTTTGCTATTGTTTCATGGCTAATGGCAAACCTTGCCGGCTGGGTTCGCGGAGAGGAGCGTTATGATTTTTCAGGAAAGCGAGGCACGGTGAAATGCCAATGAGCGGAAAGGTTTTGCTTGTGCGTCCCGACATAACCTCCCCTTTGGATGGTTGGTCGTGGTATGGGGCACATCAGTTGATGGAGATCGTTGGCATCCCATTTCACGAGAACACTGAAGATTGGGAAAGTGCCCGTATCGTTATTGTCCCAAACTCAAGGAAGCCAAATCAGTTTTCGGAACTCGTTCAAAGAGCCTTGCAATCGGGGAAGTTTGTAGTTGTCGGGTGCGATGTTGCTCTCGCCTTGCTTCAAGCCAACATTGACATCGGTGCTACTCCCATCACACCCATTCCCTTGTCTCCGACGGAGCCGAGCGATTTGCTCCCGTTGCGCGCTCACGCTTTTTTACCTTCCGCATTCACGGAGATAACTTTACCTCTTTTGGGCGAGCCGCTGGTTTTCACTTCATTGAAGTCATCTCTCGGGTCGGTGAAAACTTTTGAAGGTCGGCAAGGGGCATTGGCGTGGGTTCAGCAGTTGGGCGATGGGGTTTTGATTGTCTTGGGTGGACGAATTTTTGAAACTTGTGGTTTGCTGCTTTCAAGGTTCTCTTGGTTCGCTAACCCTTATCGGCGCGACAGTTTCTTGCAGCGAATTGACCCACTTTGGGACGAGCAGTTAAAGCCTTGGCACCGTTTCCCGGTCGTTAGTTTCTATGCTCGTTTTTTCGCTTGGCTGTTAAGTGCTTTGCTTTGGGAGCGGGGCGAACTCTTACCGCTCCGTTGGTGTTTGCCGCATCAGGATGGTTTACCCTTTAAGGTGGCATTGACGGCGTTGCACGATGTGGAAATCGTTTACGACGACCCAATTTGGAAGCGAGCGGATAACCCAAACTATTGTTTTGCTCAGTGGCTCGATTTGGAGGAGAGGCTGGGCATAAGTTCGGCTTTCTTTTTCCTTTCGCCCGTAACTGCGTTGCCGCCACATTGGCGGCTCAACTACGAGGTTACCGATGAACCTGTTCTGGCAGCGCTTGACTTGATTGAAGAGAGAGGCGGAGAAATCGGTTTGCTGAGTATTGCCCATGCAAGTGAGAACGCTTTGGCGATGGAAAGGGAGAGGTTGGAGGATTTGGGCGGTGTTTTCGTTTGGGGTGTCAGAAGTTACAAGTTTGGAAATACCCCTGCCTCGGTCCGGCACAAATCATCAGTGGGTTTCGCTTACGATTCAAGTTGGTTTGCAGGTCAAAATGAACCCTCTTTCCTCACCGGTTGCTCTCACCCCTTTCGACCTTTGGATGCTGAGCGGTGGCGAGTTTTGCCGCTGGTTGAGTTGAGCGCCGTCTTGGACGACCGAGTCTTGTTTGGGGAGTTGACCGGTAAGCACAGGGATGGGGATGCAACTCATTTCGGCATCCAGTTTTGCGAGACCGTTCTGGCTCTCAACGGAGTTGCCTGCCTAAGCTGGCAGCAGCATACTTTTAACCAACGAGCAGCGTCTTTTGAACAGATTGTCCTTCATTGTCGGCAGCTGGCAGAAGGGGCAATTTGGTATCCTGCACCGAGGGAAATTGCTGAGTGGTGGACCGTCCGCAATGAAATCGGAATTTATGCACGCCCGGTTGGCAAGCGATGGTGGCGAATTGATGTCTTTCCGCCCGAAGACATTAACGAAGAGGTTTCATTCGTCTTGGCAATTCCCGCACCGAGAAAGGTTCAGGTGCTCAGGGAAAAAAACATCTTGCCAACTCACAGGCTTGGGTCGTTGGGCACAATGAGTATTTGGGGTGTGCCCTTGATTTTGGAACCAGACGAATACATAGCTCTGAGCGTTGGGGTTACAATTTGAGGCAGAGAGGAAGGTAACCAGCCGACAGGATTAGGGTAAGAAAGAAACAGCTCGCTAAGTCCCTTAAAGCCCGAGGTGATGACCGATGCCGCTGCAAATCAGTTCCCGCGAGTTAGAAGGTGGAATCGTTCTTCTGGAACTCAAAGGAAGCATGGACGCTGCGGTTCAAAATGAACTCCTTGACTCATTCAATAACGCTATTCGTCAAGCGGGGAAGGGAATAATTGTTTCCCTTGACGGAGTTGATTTCATGGACAGTTCGGGCATAGGTGCTCTCATGAGGGCGTGGGGTGAAGCGGAAAACAATGGTCTGAAGTTTGCCGTCGTTTTGCGACAGCCGAGGTTAAGGAAACTGCTTGACACTTTAGGTTTGCTTGACACCTTGCCGAATTTTCTCACTGTCGGCGATGCGATGACCGAGTGGGAGACCCAAGAGGAGCGGGAAAGGTGGGAGGTTAAACCCTTAACGCCACAAGTGAAAGTTGGTGAGAGAGAATTTGGGCCTTCGGTTTCGCCCCCAAAGTCAGCTCGTTGGCGAATGGAATTGCAACTTGCTTGCGAACCCGAGTTGATTTCCGTTGCAAGGTTGGCATGTGCCACATTTGCATCCCAATTTGGGTTCAGTTTGGACGAACTCGAGGACATCAAGTTGGCTGTTTCCGAAGCCTGCACCAATGTTATCCAGCACGCTTACGAGGATAGGTCCGGACAACAATTCACCATTTGCTGTTGGACCGAAGAAAACTCGCTCGTCATTGAAGTTAGGGACAGGGGGCGCGGGTTGCAAGGGGACATGCAAGGTCACTTTGGGATGAAAATCATCAGGGCGGTTATGGACTTCGTGGAATTTCATTCCGAGGAAGGCAAAGGCACAATCGTTCGGATGGTCAAGAGACGGAGAATTTGACGGAGGCGTTAAGTAATGACCGAGTGGCAGCTGAAGCAAGCGGAAACCGAGGAATTGTTTCGGCTGTGGCGGCAAACAAAAGACCCAAGGATAAGAGATGAGTTGGTTTTCCGGTATTTGGATTTGGCGAAGGCTTTGGCGAGAAGGTTCATGGGTCGCGGCGAGCCGCTGGAAGACTTAATTCAGGTCGCCATCTACGGACTCATCAACGCCATTGACAGGTATGACCCGGAAAGAGGGACGAAGTTTGAGACATTTGCTTACCCAACAATTTTGGGCGAACTGAAAAGGCATTTCCGTGACACAGTTTGGGCTATGCAATTGCCGAGGGGATTGCTGGAACTCAACCAAAAAGCATACAAGTTGGTTGACATCCTGACACAAAAACTCGGTCGTCCACCAACTATGGCTGAACTGGCTCAAGAATTGGGCGTCAGCGAAGAGCAAGTGATTGAAGCGCTTGAGGCTGCCAACGCATATGAGGCTTTGTCTCTGGAGCAGGAAGTCATGGCGGATGAGGACGATAGACCGCAGTCGCTTGAGGAGTTAGTGACGGTTGCGGAAGACGAGGCGATGGAAAGGTGGCAGAAAAGACAATTGCTTGAAGAAGCGATGCGGGTTTTAGACGACCGTGAGCGCAAAATCGTTGAGATGAGGTTTTACGATGACTTGACGCAAACTCAAATTGCTCAAAGGCTGGGAATTTCGCAAATGCATGTTTCGCGGTTGCTGAGAAGGGCGCTTCAGAAAATGAGGGCGTATTTGAAGGG
>JANZZQ010000086.1 GCA_026419315.1 Armatimonadota bacterium
GAACACCACCGTGCGCGGTGGTTGGTGGGTTTTGAGAACTTGTGCGATTTCCAAAAGCACTGCAACCCCCGAAGCGCCATCGTTTGCGCCTGGGATCGGTTTGTTTCTATTTTCTGGATTAGGGTCTTGGTCGGCCACTGGTCGGGTGTCGTAATGAGCGCAAAGCAAAACTTTGCGCTCGCTTTTACCCTTGACAATTCCTATGACATTCGCCATCTGGTAAGTTTTGCCCCGATATGTGACGGAGAATTTTTGCCGAAGAACTTTGGCGCCTGCTTCCTGCAGTTTTTGGGCAATGAAATTTTGAGTTTTCACGCTCTCCTCTGTCCCCGGCACTCGTGGTCCGAATTCAACTTGCTTGACAAGAAAGTCAAAAGCCCTTTCTCCGTTGAAGGCGGAAACGGCAGGAGTGATTTCTGTTTCGTTGACGCTGGAGGAAACGCTTCCAGCACACCCCTTCCAGAAAAACACGAAAACAACTGTCCCCAAGATGCCGATGAAAGAGAACAACCTTGTGACGCCGATCGGCCGAATTTCGATTTTCTTTTGCCCTTTGGATTTCCGTTTCCGCACTCACTTCACCAACCTTGAAACAGTCTCAATGCCAACTCCTGAGGCAAACCCGCTCGCATTATTTTAACAGCAGCACGCTCAACATCGTAGGGGATACGGAAGACCCGCAATGTCAACGTCTCTGTATCCAAAATCCCGCAAGCAGCATACGGGTTACCATCACGGGGCTGTCCAACACTGCCAACGTTGATGATGTAAATGCCGCTGGGCTGAATTTGAAAATCGGTCGTGACGAGGAACCTTTGATGCCTCAATTTCCTGCTGCGCGGGGATGGGAGGAAATAGGCTTCAGCCACATGGGAATGTCCGAAAAAGAGTAGGATAGGGGCTTCCACCTTTGAATCCGCCTCGCTTAAAAGTAACTCCAAATTTTCGGCTGCGATGTGAGCGTTGAGGATGTATTCTGTCAAAGGTTCGCGCAATGAACCGTGGACAAGCCAAACAAACGGCAATTTGTCGCTTTCAAGGTTAACTTTCTTTTTTGCGGGCAAATTTCCCAAAAACAGGATTTCCTGTTCGCTCAACCGGTAATGAGTCCACAAAGCAGCTTGTCGAGCCCACTCGTTGAACCAATCCAGCCCCCAAAGGGTCGCTGATGCTTCATCGTGGTTGCCTTTGAGGATAACTGAACAGCGGCTTTTCACTTCCAAAATACATTCGTTCGGATTTGCCCCATAACCAACGATGTCACCCAAGCACCAAACGGTATCGATTTTTTCGGCGTCAAACAATTGCCACACCGATTGCAATGCTTCCAAATTGCTGTGAACATCGGACACGATTCCAACCCTCATTTTTCACCCTCACAGTTCAACGAAGTAAGTTTCCACTGCTAAGTCTATCAGCTCCCGAGTCAGTTTGTATTGCCACCCCATGTAGTTGCAATAGTCGCGAACTTGCATGAGCAAATCTCGCGGGTGGACAGCTCTGAAACCTCTTCCCACACGCTTGTAGTGCCGCTCAATCAAATAATCCAACAGCTCGGGTTCGTATTCAAACCCCATTGCCTCGGCAACCCTATGGAAGATTTCCCGGAACTCTTCCTCGCTTGGGTCACCCACTTCAATTTTATAACGGATTCGCCGCAAAAACGCTTCCTCAACGAGCTCTCTCGGCGCGATGTTGGTTGAGAAGATGATAAGCACCTTGAAAGGGACGACTATTTGCTCTCCTGTCTGAAGGGTGTAGTAGTCAATCCCCTTTTCAAGCGGAACAATCCAACGATTAAGCAGATCTCGCGGGTGAATCCGTTGACGGCCAAAGTCATCGATCATGAAAACCCCACCATTTGCCTTAAGTTGGAAAGGAGCGTTGTAGTATTTCACTGTCGGGTCGTAAGAAAGTTCCAGGTGCTCCATTCGCAACTCGCCACCAACCACAATAAACGGGCGCTTGCACAAAACCCAACGCTGGTCGGAAGCCTGCAACTTCTCTTCTGGAACAGGGACAGGTTCGTGATATGCGGGGTCAAAGAAACGGATAATTTGTCCGTTAACTTCCAACGAATAAGGCACAAGCACTCCACCCTTCAGAGCCCTTGCAAATCTTTCCGCTATTGATGTCTTTCCGTTGCCCGCGTTGCCGTAAAGAAACATTGACTTGCCCGAATTGAAAGCGGGACCAAGCTTTCGGATGAGACGGTCGTTCACCACCAAGTCACTTAGCACTTCCCGAAGCGCTTGCTCTGTTATCCCCTCCCAAGGGACTTGGTAGCGGTCAAGGTAATCCGTGTAGACCCGAATAGGCACAGGTGCAGGACCAACATATGCTGATTGCTCCATCAGTTCACGAGCGCGGATGAAACCTTTGTTCGTTAAACCGTAAATCCATTGGGTAGAAAACTGACCGTAGCCACGCCTGACTTCAACGAACTCCTCATCCCGCAGGAACTTAAGCACGTGCTCAAGCACACTGTAATGGGGCAGTTTGAGGTATTCTGCAAGGTCGCTACCCAACAATGTCCCGCGAACATAAAGGGTTTTCAATGTCAAATCCGCAAGAAAATCTAATGTCAACCCCGTCTCCTCTATGCTTTCCGGCGCAGGCGGCAATGTTGGAAAACCATCGTCAACATAAACGCCCTTTCGGGGTTCAGCTCTCGCCGTCGAAACCACAATACATCACCCCTTTCAATCTGATGACATAAAAAAGTTTAATTCAAAACTGACGGGGCGTTAATGACAAGGGCGGAGCTACAAAGTTGAAGGCTTTCGTGGAAACAGGTTTTGGCACAACTCATCGCTTTAAGGGCACGCTTTGTGCTGCGGGGTGAAATCTCACTCTACGCCAATGCTCAAACTTGGTTGCGGGAAGGGCGGTGAACCTCGCTCAGGCAAAAAGCAATTTCCCTCCTTACCGTTTCATTCTCTTCTACGAAGATTGCTTTACGGAGGGCTTTAACAGCCTCTTCTGTAGCGATTTGTCCCAACGCCCATGCTGCGTGCTCCCTCACTACAGGGTCAGGGTCGCTAAAAAGCAAATTTGAAAGCAATGGCACAGCCTTTGCATCCTTTAGGTTCCCAAGAGCAACACATGCGTTGCGAACAAGTCCCGACCTTTTCACCCGTTTTATCGGGCTGTGTTTGAATCTTTCTCGAAACTCTTCCTCGCTCAACTGCAACAAATCCAAAAGTTTTGGCGAAGCCCAAGCCCTTGGCTTAAAGGCTTCTTCGCCCGTCGGTTTTGCTCTTCTGTTCCATGGGCAAACATCTTGGCAAATATCACAGCCAAAGACCCATGTCCCAATCAAAGGCCGTAACTCTCTCGGAATGCTTCCCCGAAGTTCAATTGTCAAGTAGGAAATGCACCGCCTCGCATCAAGTTGGTAAGGGGCAATCAAAGCGCCAGTTGGGCAAGCAGTTACGCAACGGACACATTTGCCGCAGTGAGAGCGAGTGAAAGGTTCGTCGGGTGTCAACGGGACATTGACAATCAATTCCCCCAAGAAAAGATAGGAGCCGAGCTTGGGATTGATCAAGCAGGTGTTTTTCCCGATCCAGCCCAACCCCGCTTGGACAGCGAAATCTCGCTCCAAAATCGGTCCGGTATCCACATACGCTTTCCCACGAACCCAATCCCCTAAGAGCGATTTCAGATAGCCCAGCAATGCTTCCAGTTTGCCCAATAAAACCTTGTGGTAATCGATGCCCCAAGCATATCGGGAAACTTGTCCAACAGGCTTGCTCGGGTCTGAGGTTGGTTCTTCTGGAACAAAGTAGTTCACGGCGCCTACAATTACAGCCTTTGCGTCCGGAAGCAATAGGCGAATATCGGCTCGTTCCGCTTTCCTGCGCTCCATGTAAGTCATTGTCCCATGAAACCCGAAGGCTAACCATCGGTCGTAATGGGGAAAGGTCGGCGGCCGCTGGACTGGAGCGATGCCGATCAAGTCGAATCCCAACTCGGCCCCCTTCTCTTTGACCAACCAGGAAACTTTTTCGGGCGCCAAAACCATCAACCATCTCACCGTTAACTATTGTAGCGGCTGAATTAAATCAAAACCGTCGCAGTGCAAAAACTGTGGCTCTCAACAGCAACCCCGACAACCTTGCTCAGCAAAATTTGGGTTGGGAGGCACTTTGACTTTTGAACCGAAACAGGGCATCAAAAACGGTCAAGGTAACTTCCGACTTGCGCAAAGGTGGCTACCATTCTACATGCGAGTTCAATTTAGTGGTAGAATCCTTTGTGACTTTCACCGACTTGGATGGGTGAGTTTTCCGCCAATCCGAGTTCGGACGAATGAGGTTAGGGCTTAACTCCAAAACTGAGATTCGCACCAAACAAGGAGGCGATGCGAAGATGCGTTGGGTTGGAGTTGCTGCCTTATTTGCTTCCTTCGCTTTGCTCCCTTTTGTCTCGCTCGCAAATGAACAGCGGTTAATGTGGAGTGCGAAAGTTGACCTGAATGGCGACAGCAAGCCTGAAACCATTCGTTTGACGAAGTTAGGTGAAAATGGTAGCGATTTTAGGCTCCACACCAACCAAGCGGTTGTTGAGGACAATCTCGGTTATGAGGTCAAAGGTTTCTACATCGCCGATGTGGACGAAAGCGACAAGTATTGTGAGGTCGTCGTTTACACTCCCGGACCGAGTGATGACCTCGAGCACCTTCTGTTTTGGTTTGATGGGAAGCGAATCCACAAAATGGGACGCATAATGGGAGGTTCCGAGTATCTCAGAAACGGCATCGTTCTTGCATATGACTGGATGGGGTTCTGGACCATAACTCGTAAATACGCACTCACAAAGGAACGCAAGTTGGTTGAAGTGCCGCAAGAGTTCTACTATGTCGGGGTCACGGGAAAGGTTAGTGAACCCTTGACAATTTATCAAACCCGAAAAGGCAAACGAGTTTTGGCGACTTTGCGGGTTGGCAGCGAAGCGGAAATCATTTTGAGCGATGCCAAAGGTTGGTATCTTGTCAAGTCAGAAAACAACCTGCTTGGTTGGGCAAAGGAAGAAAGCATTAAGAAGTCAATGTGGGCATCTCTGCCCCTCGCCGATTAGGGAGACCCCTTCGTCGGCAATTGTAAGTTGAAGTTCCACGGCACGATTCGGGAAAAGGCAAACAAGCAGTAGCGTTTTTCGGTAAATGCCTCCGCTCTTCACTGCAAAGTTTGTTGGTGACTATTTTCCCAACCATGCTGTGGGCTTTAGCCCATAGTTGCTGACGAATTTTTTGAGCGCCGCCTTTAGACGGCGGAATTTTCTCGCCGAATGAATTCGGCGCTCGCCAATCCCTGTCTCTTATACACATCT
>JANZZQ010000087.1:0-5002 GCA_026419315.1 Armatimonadota bacterium
CCCCTCAACTCTCTCGTTGGCTGCAACGCAGTTGGTAGGGGCATTGAAGGTTCTCATCGGCGAAGAAATCGTTGAGGAACCAAAGGAACGAAAGCGAGAGCCGGTGCTGCGAATTCGTGAGCAAAAATCGCCCGTTGAATTCTCCGAATTGGTCATAACATCTGCTGAGGAATTGGCTGAACTGATGAGAACGGGTTTGCCAGAGTGGATTAAATCCGTCGTTGCAAAAGCAACCGGCATTGCCGAGAAAGTAGCATCCAAAGCGACGGAAGAAGTCTGCAAACCTGTGGAGACCGTTGTTGTTGAGCGAGAGGAAAAACGAGAGGAAGAACAGGAAAAAGAGCGGGAAGAAACTACAGAGCAGGTTGAACGAAAGAGCGTGTCGGAGAGGCTGGAGGAACTTGGCGAATTGGTTGAAGACATCACCGAGGAGTTGGCAGAAGTTGAGGAAGAGCTCGCTGAAGCAATTGAAGAGGGTTACTTGACAGAAGAGTTAAAAGCCCACCTTGAGTCAAAGCGCGCTCGCCTGCGCCAGAAGTTGAAAGAAACTCTGCAAGCAATTCAGGCTGCCTTGGAGTAGACACTGAAAAAACACGAAGGAAGTTGAGCCTTGATTGGCTTTGCTTCCCCTTCGTTGTCCCCAAAGGGGTGTTTTTGTCGTGAAGCGGGAGATTTATCAAAGTGCCTGCGCCTTCTGCTCGTGTGAAAGGACCGGGAAAAAAACCGATATTTAAGCGAGTCCAGTGTCTATTGACAATTGCGTTGAATGCTTCATTGGGCAAGTACGATTCAGTGTGGCGACCCCCCTAACTGAACGGCCTCGGATTCCCGCCGTTAAGGTCGGTCTTCCACCCAAAATTGACGGCGAAGATGATGATGTGTGGCGGAAGTTTACTGAGGTGACTGATTTTTGGCAAACTGACCGAGACGAACTTGCAAGGGAACAGACAGAGGTTTGGATTTGCTACGGTGATATCAACCTATACATCGCTTCCCTTTGCTGCGATTCCTGACTGAACCTTATCCGTGCCCAGCGGCGGAAGCGTGGCAGCAGCTTTCGCGATGACAGCCTTGATGTTGACGACATTACTGTGAACATAGACCCTTTGAATCAACCCCGTGTTTTCGGAGGCACTATTTACACTTTTTAAATCAACCCGTTGGGCACGCAAAATGAGGAGATTCTTGGCGGAGCGGTAGCGAAAATTGAGTGGCAGAGCGATTGGCAGGCAAAAGCGAAAATTTACAGAAAAAGGTTGGCAAGCAGAGATAGCCATTCCTTTCCGCATCTTCAGGCTCCCCAAAAAGCCAAAGGCTTTTGGCATTTGGTTTTACCGATTCGTTCCACCACCACGCCTTGAAGTTAGCACTTTCCCTTACAGGAGAGGACAAGCCGTTAGCAACACTTCTGAATGGGGACCATTAGACTTGCCTAAAGTTTAAATCCCCAATGCTGTTCATGACATCAACGAGTTTGGCTTTGGGTGGTGATGAAGACAAAGGGATTCGCAGTGGCTTGGATGTCAAACAACATTTGCCTGACGGCTTGCAATGGCAGATGACACTTAACCCTGACTTCCGAAATGTTGAAGATGTCGTTGAAACCATTGACTTTACTTGTGTTCCTCGCCTTTTACCCGACCGAAGACCTTTCTTCACCGAAGGGCAAGACTATTTCCCGCCACGCTTCATGTTTTACAGCCGTAATGTTAAGGATGCGTTGTTAGGGACGAAATTGTTCGGAAAAGTTGGGCGGGCGGGGGTTGGTATTCTCAGCGCTTACGAGACCCATTCACAAATGTCTTTGACCGATTCCGCTCTGGCAGTGTTAGTTACCAATGGGGGAGGAAAGTAGCGGGGAAAACTATGGTTTTTTGGCTTTGAACCAATCCTTCCACTTTTCCTATAGATGGTCGCTGAACCTCAGCTATGAGAGGCTGCAGCATGAGCGGAGGACATATCAGTTAGTTGTCTCTGGCGTTTACGATTTGACGCCTGAGAGGTCATTGGTTTTTCGTTGGGTCAAAGGTTCTACGCCTAAACCAGGTGAACCGAAAACGCTTTTGCCCATTGACAACATCTACTTCGGCCTCCGTCAGTTCTCTCGCAAGGGCATGGACGTTTACCTCTTGCTTGGCGAACCCAATGCACAGTAAACGAAAGTCGGGTTTTGGGTTAAAGTTGCTCGGGTGTTTTGAAGGGGTAAACCGATGAATAGTTTTTTTTCCTTTCGATGCCTCCTCAGTGCCCAAAAACGAATCACATGTTAGGCTAAAGCCTGTAGCGTGGGGATTCTTTTGTCAGCCAATCACCAAATTGACGGTGCGTTTGGGAGGGGAATCACAGCGCTGCGCTCAGGTCCAACGGAAACAGTTGCTATTGGAACACCAATCAGTTCTTGCAACCTCATCACGAACCTTTGAGCGTTTGATGGTAGTTGTTCCCATGACCGACACTCTGACAAAGGTTCGTCCCAACCCGGCAAAGTTTCGTAAACAGGTTCAACTTCTTCAAGGACGCAAACTTCAGCGGGAAAAGTTGTCAATATCTCGTTGCGCCAGCGGTAGGCAACGCAAATTTTGATTTCAGGGTAACCGGAAAGGACATCAAGTTTTGTCAAGGCTATAGCTGTGCAGCCATTGACCATTGCAGCGTATCGAACCAAAACGGCGTCAAACCAACCGCATCTTCGTGGGCGTCCCGTCGTTGCTCCGTATTCTCGTCCCTTTTCTCGGAGTCTAACTTGTTCTTCGCCTTGAAGTTCGGTTGGGAAAGGCCCTTCACCAACCCGAGTTGTGTATGCTTTTGCTATGCCCAGCACTGAAGTGATTTTGGTTGGGGGCAACCCACTTCCGGTGCAAGCACCGCCGGCAGTTGTGTTGGATGAAGTGACGAAGGGGTAAGTTCCGAAATCAACATCAAGACCAGTTCCCTGTGCTCCTTCAAGCAAAATCCTTTTACCAGCGTTAGCTTGCTCGTTCAACCATGTCACTGTGTCACAGATGTAGGAGTTCAGCTTTTGTGCGTATTGGAACAACTCATTCAGAATTTCATTGAAGTTGGGTCTGGTCTCTGGTGGAAGGGCGTTGAAGAAGGCCTGTTTTTGCTCCCAATTGGTTCTCAGTTTTTCCTCCAACCGTTCTGGGTAGCGAAGGTCGCCGACCCGAACCCCAACTCTGTCAACTTTGTCGACATAAGTTGGACCAACTCCTCTCCTCGTCGTGCCTAATCTCAAGCGGGCACCAGCCATTTCTCTCGCTGTGTCCAGCATCCGATGGTAAGGTAAAGTCAAATGAGCCCTATCGCTGATTCTCAATCTTTCGGGCGTGATCGAGATGCCGAGGGAAGATAGGGCGTCAATTTCTTCCAAAAGTGCTTTCGGGTCAACCACTACACCGTTGCCAATAACGCATGTTGTGTGCTCGTGGGTGATGCCTGAAGGGATAAGGTGCAAGGCGACGGGTTTGCTTTTGTAGATAACGGTGTGGCCTGCATTGGCCCCCCCTTGAAACCTAACGACGATATCTGCTTCACGAGCCAAAGAGTCAACCATCGCCCCTTTCCCTTCATCTCCCCATTGAGTCCCAACAACGACAACTACGGGCATGGTTTCTTCCTCCTCCATTTTGCAAAACTCGCAGCAACGATTATAGCAGGAAGTTAACTACCTTGACGCTGTCCCTTCACAGTGTTATAAGTGTTAAGGGCGCTTTTGGGTTTGGACAATACGGAATGGAAACCGAACCGCAGGAGAGAGGTGAAACTCAAATGACAACGCAGCCTGCAATTGGTCAGAAAAAACGAGTCCTGGTGGTGGACGACGAAAGACACATTGTTCGCCTCGTTCAAGTCAACCTGGAGCGGCAAGGTTACGAGGTTTTAACCGCTTACGATGGGGTTGAGTGCTTGGAGAAAGCGAAAACGGAAAAACCCGACCTTATTGTCCTTGATGTGATGATGCCTCGCATGGACGGATTTGAAGCACTGCAGCGACTTAAAACTGACCCTGAAACAAGCCACATTCCCGTCATCATGCTGACAGCGAGGGCACAAGACCGAGACGTCTTGCAAGGCTACCAGTATGGCGCCGACTTGTATTTGACCAAACCTTTCAGCCCACTTGAGTTGATTTCGCTCGTCAAGCGGGTTTTTGAGAGCCAGGAAGAAGAGGGCAGCACATACAGGCTGTAGCTGTTTCGATTCCATCGGCACCTGAATTGCTTCTTTGGGTTGGTCTCATTTGGTCTCGTTTTATTTGAGGCTAACAGAAAAGCGTGGGATAGTGAGGGAACAGGAGTAGAAAATCCGGAAATCAAGTATGGTGGGGTGAGAAGGGATGGCAATCAGGGCGTTTTTGGGGTTGGATGTTGGAACGCAAAGTGTCAAGGGAAGGGCAATTGACGATCAAGGGAATTTGTTGGCAGAAGCGAGCACAGAGTATCCCCTGTACATACCTCAGCCAGGTTGGACGGAACAGGAACCCATTGAAATGTGGCAGGCAGCCTGCGAGACCATCCGAAAGGTCGTTGATGCCCTTCAGCGGCGAGAGCCACCCGCTGAAATAGTTTCCGTCTGCGCTACAGGTCAAATGCACACGATGATTTTGCTTGATAAGGACAAGCAACCGTTAGGTAGGGCTCTGCTTTGGAACGATGGGCGGGCAGCAAAGGACGCAGAAGAGGGGGCAGAAATACTTAAGAGCAAATTGGGTGAGCGCTACCTCGTTGACACGATCTGCAATGATTTCCTTGCAAACTGGACTGGTGCTCACTTGTTCTATGTTCGCAACAGGGCTGAGGAGTTTTCGAAAGGCGTTCGCAACTTTGAGACAGAGCGTTGGGCAAAGGCTTGGGAGAACGCCTTCTCTTTCGTCACTCCCCGCGATTTCATCGTCCTCCAGTTAACGGGCGAAGTTGCGATGGACATGTGCGGTGGCTCGGAGACTTCTCTGATGGACATCCCCAGCAAGAAGTGGGCTTTAGATGCTTTCAAAGCCTTAGGT
>JANZZQ010000087.1:5012-5282 GCA_026419315.1 Armatimonadota bacterium
CCGCCACCCCTTTTCGAGCCGGGCAGCGTTATCGGAAAGGTTACGAAGCAAGCATCCGAACTGACTGGGCTTAAGGAAGGCACTTTGGTCGTTGCTGGTGCAGGCGATTGCCTTGCAGGGGCGTTGGCAGGAGGGGTTTTGAAAGTTGGGCAAGTTTTGTTCACTTTGGGGACAAGCGGAGTGGTTGTCGCTCCCATCGGTGAGAAACCGTTAGTGGATGAACAGCTGAGAACCCAAGTTCACTATTCCACCGTCCCCAATGTCCTCATC
>JANZZQ010000088.1 GCA_026419315.1 Armatimonadota bacterium
GCTTGGGACATGTAGATGCGACCTAAGTTGTGTTGACGAACATAGGGTCGCAACGCTGCTACCAGAGCAGCACCGGCATCCTCTTGCTCCAACCCTGCCGGCGTTATGATTTTCAACTCCCCGCCCACAATTTCAACTTTCCCTTCGCATTTCAGGCTCAAAATTTCTTCGTCAGTCCAAACCTTTTTCGTAACTGCCATCTGGTAGCGCCTCCCGATGACGCAAACGATGCGTTAGGGCTAACTTCGGTCAAGCCTTCGCGTTCGCCCATTACTTTCCCAACTGCTAATTTTGGTGAAGTGTAAGGGCGCATGAAATGCGCCCGCAATTTCTCGGGCAGGTTTCAACTGACCCTACAATTTTCGTTTCGGCAAGGTCTCAACCCCAAGACGACAACGAGCCTTTCAAAGAGCGGGTGTTTTTATGCGCCAATTGCATTATGGCGTCTTCGGCGAGGTCGTGTTGCACACAATTCACAAAAGTTCGGAAAATTGAAGCGCGGTCTCAACGGTCACAGTTTGTCGGGAAGGTTGTATTGAAGCGGGAGCGCAAACTGAGTCAAGAGAGTTTTTCGCTGTCGGCAAAAACGGCTTTTTCAAGCATCGGCATTGCCTTTTCAAACTTTTTCAAAGAACTTTCTCCGCACATCCTCGCAAAAAACACCGAGATGTGCCAGCAACTTTGACACCAAGCCTTGCTTTTCTTCCAACAAGCCCCAAAGGGCATGCGCTGTATCAATGTAACTGTCGCCTGCATCCATGGCTTCATCGGCGGCACGAACGAGAACATGTTTTGCCAAAGGTGTCAAGGTCGGATGACTGCCGGAGGGTTGAGCAGATGCTTGTGCCATCAGTTGGCTTTCAAGTTCGGCTTTGAGATTGAAAATGTCAATTGCAATCTGCTCAAGTATTTGAACGGCAGTTGTGTCTTTCCCTTCAAGCAACCCGAGCAAAATGTGCTTAGGGGAGGTATGTGGCGACTTCAAGCGAATTGCCCAATTTTCCGCATTCAATATCGCTTTGCGTGCTTTTCATCGTGTCGCTCCCGAAGCATCGTTTTGACCCTCCCCAAGCCACGCCTGCTTGCAAAAAGTGTGGCGCTGAAACACGGTGTCTTCAAACAGCACCTCCCTTGCACTTGACTTTGACGGCACTTCACTTCGCTTCGTGCCTTACTACAAACTCTTGACAGATACTAAGCAGAGACCGTTCTGGCGAAGGTCAAGCAGTAGACTTGGCGAGCGCCTGCTCGTTTGAGTGCTTTTGCGCACTCGTTCAAAGTCGCCCCCGTCGTCATCACATCGTCAACGATGACCACAATTTGTCCTTTCACAAGTTCTGGTTGAACGACTTCAAAAGCGCCTTTGACATTTTCCCACCGCTCTTTTTCGCCCAGGGTCGCTTGCGGTTTTGTCTGTCGGGTTTGAGCGAGGATTTTTGAATCAACAGGAATGTCAAGAATTTGACCGACCACTTCAGCGAGCAGAGCAGCTTGGTTGTAGCCCCTTTGCCTTTGGGTTTTGGGGTGAAGCGGGACTGGCACAACCATGCTGGGGCGCTGCCAAGGTGAAGGGAGTAGACCTTTCTCGCCTTCAAGGGCGCGATTCATCACTTCTGCCATCAACTCCCCCATCGGTTGAGCCAAGCGGGGTTTTCGGTTGAACTTAAGAGCGTGGACAGTTTCACGACCAACACCATCGTAAATGACTGCCGAACGAGCGTAATCAAACCTGTATCGCCCTTGCAAGCAAATGCCGCAAAGGGGTGAAGTTTTCGCAATGGGGTCAAAAGGTTTGCCGCACCAAAGGCAGTAAGGTGAAGCGATGAGCGACCACTTGCTTTTGCAATCTTGGCAAATTGCGTTGTCAGAAAATCGGTGACAGACGCCACACCGGTTGGGGTAGAGCCAATCCAAAATTCGCTCAAGCAAAGGTCTTTGAGTCATTATCCACATCCCCTCGGCAGAGTTCCTTTTTTGCCTCCAACTTCTTGTCAAATGCCGCTACTTCGCGAGCTTCAGTCCACCGTTGCCGCCGAAACTTTAAGCGCCGTCTTTAGACAGCAGGCAAGTATCCCCGCCGAACGGATTCGGCGATTTGCAGATTCGCCACCGGCTGCTGCCTGAAGCCAGCGGCGCAGAATGGATAAGCTTCAGCAAACCGAGTAAAGAGCGCTGCCAAAATTATTGTAGCGTGATGACAAATCGCACAAACCGGAACGAATCGTGTTCGTCTAATAGTTCGGAACAAACCAAGGAGTTGGGGGCAAATGAAATGAGACGGCGAATCAACCGACACGAAGCAACTGAAAAACGGGTGGAGACATGGCACCAATTCCTTCCGCTTTCCCAGTGGACGGATGAGCGTTTAGTTGAGGCTGCTCAGGCTGGCAACCAAGAGGCTTTCGCTGAACTCGTTCGCCGCTATCAGTCAAAAATTTACAACTTGGCGCTGAGATACACTAATGACAGTGAGACAGCAATGGACATCACCCAAGACGCCTTTGTGCGGGCGTGGCAGATGCTTCCGAAGTTTCGCGGTGAAGCCAACTTCTACACTTGGCTGTATCGCATTGCCATGAACCTTTGCATTGACCGACACAGGCGCGCACTTGTTAGGGGCGAACCGCAAAAAGTTAGCCTTGAGGACTTGGTAGTCGAACGACAGAGGTTTGAAGATTCCGAAGAGGAATTAGACCTTTGGTGGGAAGAAGCGGATGTGAGTGAACCTGAGGCAGAGATCCTGCGTCAAGAGATGAGGGAAAAAGTCTGGAAGGCAATTCAACAACTGCCGCCGCTTTTGAAGCAAGTGGTTTTGCTTCGCGAATACGAAGGTCTGTCGCTCCAAGAAATCGCAAAGATTATGGGCACAAATGTCGGGACAATCAAGTCCCGGCTGTATCAGGCAAGGCAGCATTTGAAAAAACTTTTGGCACCCTACTTCAACGCTTGACAGAAGACTCAAGGAGGTTTTTACCGATGCGCTGCGAACATGCGAGGGAATTGATGTCCCTGATGTTGGACGAAATCTTGACACCTGAACAGAGGCGGGATTTGGAACGGCACCTTAACGAGTGCGTTGGCTGCCGGGCTGAGTGGAAGTTGTTGAAAACAGCACAAAGGTTGATTGCAACCACGAAGCCAGCACCGATGCCATACGACCTCGTGCCGATCGTGATGGAACGAATCAAAGCGATAGAACGAGAACGAACAAAAGCACATTCGTTGCTCAGCATCTTTCGGACCCAGTGGCGTTGGTTGGCAGCGGCGACAGCGCCCATCATACTGGCGCTCGCTATCGTTGGGGTCCGCCTACGGCATAACTCAAATCCGCAGCCACCGGAGTCAATTTACTGGAGCGCCCATGTGACAAATGCTGCAGAAGTCGCTGCTGCACCAGAACTCGCCCCTATCTCCGTCGCACTTTCCAGCCTTACCTTTGCTGGTGAAAAGCAATGATGAAACTGAGAGCGTTGGCAGCGATTTTCTTGACAATTGCGGTGATTGCGTTAGGTGAAATTCATCCGCAGGATTCACCTGATCGTCGGAGGAGGATCTTGACCCCTGATTCTCTTTGGGACTTACTTGGTGCCCCGCGCTTTAAGACCTTGCAGGGAAAAATTCAAGTTACGGTTTTCCTCCCCACAGGCGCTCACAGTTGGACGGCAGAGTTGTGGGCGGACGAGAATAGGAGTCGCGGGCAGGTCTGGCTTCCCCATCCAGAAGGGCCACGCCAAATCGTGACTTTCACGCTCCCTGACGGTTTTTGGGTTTGGCTCCCTTTCGCCAAGAGAGCCATAAGGTATGAAGGGGGCGAATTTCCTTCTTGGCGCGACATGTGGCAAATCCGAACGGATAAACTTGACATGGCTAAAAGCAACTACACTTTGAGACTGGTCGGTCGCGACAGGATCTCAGGTCACTTTTGCCTTGTCCTGCTGATGGAGCCGAAGGCGAAAGGGAACGCAATCAGAAAGATTTGGATTCACCCCCCAACGAGGTTGCCGCTGCAAGTTGAGCGTTATTCCACTGACGGACAGCTGGAAATTCGCGTCACTTTAACGGAAGCGAAAATCAACGAGCCGTTGCCCGTTATGATTCTTGACCCAAGTGTGCCTCCTGATTGGACCGTTCAAACTCTTCCCCTTCGGCGCAAAAGGGTTGATTTGAGACAAGCCGATGAGATTTTGGGCTTCACACCTCTCCTGCCGACATGGCTTCCCCCTGGATACATGTTGGAGGGAATTTTCGCGCTCGGGGAACGCAGGTGGAAAATAGCCCACATCGTTTACACCGACGGGATCGGCGTAATTTCCATCTTCCAACACCCCGCACCGCCCAAAAGGAAGCCCCCTGTAGGTTGGTCACCTTCCCCGCCCAAAAAGCCTTTCGGTCACCCCTCACCCGGCGGCTTTTCGCCGCAAGTCGGTCCTTCCCGAGGCGGTCCCCCACCGGGAATTGCTCCGCCCATCCAGCAAATGTTTCCGCACCGAATAGTGGTTCGCGAACTGGGCAACCTGACAGTTATCTTGATTTCTGAAGTCAGTCAAGATTGGTTGGAAAGGATGGCGAACAGCATGTCCCTGGCAGCGAGGTGAGAGGGATGCTGGCGGAAACTTTGTATCTTGACCCCATAAGCCGCGCAATTGTCAATTGGCTCATTGAGCAAGGGCGACTTACCCCAGAACAAGTCAAGGAAGCGATATCGGGAGCAACCCGAACTAACGGCAGTAAGCAAATCACTGACGCTTTGGCGGAGTTGGGTTACTGCACTGAAGACGATTTGCTTGCAGCGATGAGCGCAGTTTTGGGGCTACCGGTTGTCAACCTCCGTGAAGTTTCCGTTGACCCCGATGCGTTGGCTGCTGTTCCCGCAGAAACCGCCTTCCGACACCAAGTTCTACCCCTGAGGAAGGAGAACGGGACACTGATTGTTGCTTTGGCTGACCCGCTCAATGTTGAAGTTGAAAGCACCCTTAGGTTCATCACCGGTATGCCAATTCGCATCGTTTTGGCAAAACCCTCCGACATAAGGACTCACCTCGAACAGCATTACATGCGCCGAGTGATTGCTGAGTCGGAAGCGGAGGACATTGAGGTCATACGGGAAGCAGAGGAAGACATCGGTGACCCGACAAGGCTTGCGAGGGAGGCTCTCGTCATCAGGCTCGTCAACATGCTGATTCGCAACGCTGTTAGGGAG
>JANZZQ010000089.1 GCA_026419315.1 Armatimonadota bacterium
GTCGTCAATAGTTCGCGCTCAAGAAGATGAAGAGTTTCGCCGAATCGTTCAAAACGCCGATTTGGTGACGCCCGACGGCATCGGCGTCGTTTGGGGAGCAAGGCTCCTCGGTTTGCCCGTTTACCAACGAGTTCCCGGAGTTGAGTTGATGGCGAAATTGTGCGAACGGGCGGCTCAAAAGGGCTGGAAAGTTTTCATGCTTGGTGCCAAACCCGGCGTTGCGGAGCAAGCAGCGAAAAACTTGCAAGCACGCTACCCCGGTCTTCAAATCGTTGGAACCCATCACGGCTATTTCACGCCTGAAGAAGAACCACAAGTTATCGCAAAGATCAAAGCTGCTCAACCCGATATTCTTTTCGTCGCCTTCGGCATCCCGAAGCAAGAGAAATGGATTGCTCACCACGCTGACGAGTTGCAAGTGCCGATTTGCATCGGCGTTGGCGGCAGTTTTGATGTCTACGCAGGAGTTGTCAAGCGAGCGCCAGAGTGGGTTCAAAGACTTTGTCTTGAGTGGCTTTACAGAACGGTCAAAGACCCTAAAAGGCTACCACGGCTAAAAGCCATTCCGAAGTTGCTTTGGTTGGTCATCAAAGAGGCTTGGATGCGCAAGGCAGTCTAAGGCGAACTTCGCAACATCCTTTGGCTGTGTCACTTTCCCCTTGAAGGCTAACGGCGTGGAGGCTGTGCCCTTTGGAATTTTGGGGGTAAATCTTTGGGGAAAGGCAATGGTGCGCCGGGCAGGAATTGAACCTGCGACCCCCGGATTAAAAGTCCGGTGCTCTGCCGACTGAGCTACCGGCGCACTGCGAAGAAAAAATTTCTCGCAAACGAAATTCCCTCTTAATTCCCAAAGAGGCTGGTGACTCAGCACTCGCTGACCCTCTTTTGGTCGCTATTCATTTTAACACGCTTCCGCAGATAAATCAACGCCTGCCGGTGCTGTTCCCAAACACGGTCGGACAAGTTGTGGGCAAGTTGGAAAACTCGGGGAAGGTCAGAACGAACGCTGCCGGTGAATTGAGAAGGGAAATCCGGGGAGAGTTTTGGGGTAAGTCGCTCCAACTACACCATCGGGGCTAACCCCAAAGGCTCGGCTTTTGACGGTTTGGTTTCTGCATCGTTTTTGAAGTTCTTGTGCTACAATCGCAACAGCGCTCTGTCGAGCGCGAAGGAGATGAGATGTGATGAGCAAGGCGGAATGGATTGAGACGGCGATAATTTTTATTGCTTTGGCGCTGCTTTGGGTTCCCATTTTGGGTTTGCAGCAATGGTGGTTTAGGTTTGCCCTTTGGGCTTGTGTGCCTGTTCTCATTTGGATTGCCTGGCGGCGATGGCAGAGGTTCAACGAAGCACTGAAGAGCATTCAAAGGGAGGACGAAATTTTCCGCCCACTCCCCCCAGAAATGCGAGACCGTTTAAAGTAGCATCTTCTGGTGACGATTGCCATAATGGCAGTTGAAGGAGCACACAAAAAGCGAGGGTGATTAAAATGTTGGAAGTCAAAGTGGAAACCGTCGCTCAAGACCTATTCAATCGCCCAGTCGTTATTCTCCGAGAGCCCGAGAGCAACCGCGTCTTGCCCATTTGGATTGGTCAGGCAGAGGCGTGGGCGATTGCTTTGGAGCTGCGTGGCGAGAAACCACCGCGACCTCTCACCCACGACTTAATGCGAAACATGTTGGAGCAACTTGGGGTTAAAGTCGTTAGAGTTGTCATCCACGACCTAATTGACAGCACCTACTACGCAACCATCTACCTTGAACATGAGGGCAAATCCCACGAAATAGACTCACGCCCCAGCGACGCCTTAGCATTGGCGCTCCGGACGGGGGCTCCTATTTACATCTCCGGCAATGTGATTGACTCACTGATGGATTTGAGCATGGAGGATGAGGAAAGCGAGCGGAACGAACTTGAGCGTTTCCGCCGCCTAATGCAGCAACTTGAGGAAGATTTGAGCGAAGAGGCTCATTGAGGTTTAGGTGTTAGCGGCGCTGAGTTTCCGCTTCACAGTTTCTAAGGAAACGGTTTGTCCAGACTGCCAACTTTCCCAAATGGCTTCATGGACGAGCATAACTTCAAAGCCATCTTCAAATGTGGCGATGGGAGGCGCTTCTCTTTCCCCTTGAACCCACGCTGAAAAATGTTGTAGCAGTCGGTCTGTCGTGTCCGCCCTAACGATTTCCGTGCTTACCAAATCGTTAACCCGTTCGTAAATCCCGCTGGGAGAAAGAGACCATCGGTTAACCTCCACACCGTTGCTGACTATGCGAGCGTTCCCTTTCCGACCTATGATTGCGTGAACGGACGGTATCCCCCAACCTCCCATGCTCCCGTAAACCAAACCAGTTACATCGCCGAAGTTCAGTGTAACACAAAGGGTGTCAAGGGCATTGGTTGAGGTGATAGCGTTTCGGGTTGCTGTGGCAAAAACGCTTTCTGGTTCTTTCCCGGCAACCCACAAGACCAAATCCAAATCGTGAGTCAAAAAATCGGTGATTCCCGCCCAAGGTTCAGGGCGAAGGTAGGGAGCGGGCATAATTCCCGGATTGCGGCTGGAGATGATCAGAAGGGGTTGCATATCTTGCCCAATTTCCCGCCACTTTTGGAAGACAGGATAAAACCGCAATTGGTAGGAAATCGCACCGCAAACCCCTCTCACTTCCGCAAGCCGAACCAACTCCCACGCCTCCGATGCCGATGTCGTCATCATTTTTTCAAGCAAAACATGCTTGCCCTCCAAGATCGCTCTGCGGGCAACGCTGAAATGGTGTTCAACGGAAGTGGCGATATAAACTGCATCCATCTCAACTTGAGTTAGCATCTCCTCAAAGTTTCGGAAGAAGGGAACTTGCAATTGTTCACCGACTTGCTTTGCTTTCGTTTCGTCAACATCGCAAACAGCGACTAACCGCACCCCCGGGGTCTGAGTCATCAAGTGAGCGACACCTGCTCCCCGTCCACCACATCCAACGACACCAAAGCGGAGCGCTTCCATGTTGAGACCCTCCTCGCTGATGGTTTTCCCAATACTTTGGACATCGGCGGAACCCCCATGTTGTTAAGGTTGGCAAGGACGGTTCAAAATGTTGCCTGCAAAGATGCGGTGTTGAGTTTCCCCGAACCTCACAATTCGCACTTAACAGTCCTTTGAGATAACCGCTCCGCTTTGCCCGGCGCTTCATCGCGAATTCAGCAATTCCAAAGGGGCAAATTCCAAAGCCAGCCGTTTCTCCCCCACTGAGACATCGTCAAACTTGACTACAACCATAGGCAAACTCTCGTCGGGTTCAATGGCGACAATTGTCCCGGTTCCAAACTGCCGATGCCTCACTTTCATCCCGACACGCACATCCTCTATCCGCAACCGCTTCTTCGGTTCACCAATTTGCTGCTTCGGTGCTGTCAACTCGCTTGCCCTGCGGACATGGAGACCTCTTACGATTTCCTGCACGCTCGGTTTCTTGCTGGGAACAAATTCAACTCCCTTCATCCTCAAAAACCCCTGAGGGGTAGGAACTCCTCGCCACTCATCGATCAAAGCCAACGGCACCTCGTTCAAAAACCTTGAGGGTTCTGTGGGCGCATATCTTGTCTCGCCCCACTTCCCTGCTGACCAACCCCGCCTTTGAGCGTAAATTAAGAACGCTCGGTCCTTAGCCCTTGTCAAGGCAACATAGAAAAGCCTTCGTTCCTCTTCAAGTTGCCATGAATCGTCAAGGCTTCGCGAATGCGGGAACAAGCCTTCTTCCAAACCGACGACGAAGACGACGGGAAACTCCAAACCTTTTGCGCTGTGGGCTGTTATGAGGGTGACGACATCGCTTCGCCAGTTCGCTTCATCCTGCGGTGAAAGGAGAGCAAGTTGCTCCAAGAAGCGATTCAACGACTGGGATGCTGGAACTTCGGGAAATTGCCTTTCCGCAGCGGAAACAAGTTGGGACAGGTTCTCCAACCGTTCTTGAGCCATTAGTTGCCCTTCACTCCTGATGAGGTAATCCGCATAGCCAGTGACTTCAACAAGCCTTTGAATGAGTTGGGACAAGGTCAATTCATCCATTTGAGCCTTTAGCGAATCCACCAAATCCGCAAAACCTTTGACCGCCAACCTTGCCCTCGTGTCAAGGAGTGCTAAAGCGTCTCCACTTGAGATTGCTTCCAAGATTGGTCTGTTCTTTTGCATCGCGAACTGTCGCAAACGCTCGATCGTCCTCTCCCCAATCCCTCGTGGCGGCAAGTTGATAACCCGAATTAAACTGACTTCGTCAGCAGGGTTGACGAGAATTCGCAAGTAAGCGATTATGTCCTTGACTTCCTTTCGCTCGTAGAAACGCAACGCCCCAACAACACGATACGGGATACCCCAGCGAATGAAGGTTTCCTCAAAAGGTCGGGACTGAGCGTTGATGCGGTAAATGACGGCGAAATCGCTGAACCGATACCTCCCCTCACGAACCCATTCGTTGACAACACTGGCGACGAATGCTGCCTCCTCAAGGTCATCTTGCGCCCTGAAGAGCACGACAGGGTCCCCGCCTTTCCTCACTGCTTGCAACCGCTTTTCATGCCTGTGTTTGTTGTGCCTGATGACATACCAAGCGGTGTCAAGGATCGCTTGGGTTGAGCGGTAGTTGTTCTCCAAAGTGAAAATCCTGATTTCGGGGAAGCGGTTGGGTAATTCAAGCATCAAACGGACATCTGAGCCTCGCCACGAGTAAATGTTCTGGTCGTCATCGCCGATCACGAAAAGGTTTCGGTGCTTCTCCGACAAAAGCAAAGTCAACTCGTGTTGTGGCTTGTTGACATCTTGATACTCGTCGACGAGCACATGCAAAAATCGGGTCTGGTAATAATCGGCGACATGCTGGTGCTCACGAAGCATTTTCAAGGCTAACCAAAGCAGATCGTCAAAATCAACTGCTCTCGCTTGACGGAGCGCTTCCTGGTAGCGCCGATACACGCGAGCCACAACTTGCTGGAAGGGTGTTTCCGCAATTTTGGCAAGTTCATCAGGTGTGACCATTTCCGTTTTCGCAGCGCTTATGGCTGTTTGAACTGCTGAGACAGAAAACCTGTCGGGGTCAATGTTTAGTTCCTTGAAGATGGTCTTGATCCTGTCTCTTATACACATCT
>JANZZQ010000090.1 GCA_026419315.1 Armatimonadota bacterium
GTCAAAGCGACTGAGTTTATACCCAAGCGGTTTCCAAACCCTTTGGGAGATGGCGGTTGAGTTCTTTGAGAGCCTTTGCAGAAGCGCTATTGGACAAGGCGGGGAAAAGTATGCGCCCCTCATCGGCAGTTTCTTCATCTACATTTTGCTGTTGAATTTGGTTGGGCTTATCCCAGGCTTCATGTCCCCCACGGCGCACCCCTACATCACTATCGGCTTGGCGATTGCGTCCTTGACAATCGTTCATGCCATCGCCATCAAGGAACTTGGGCTTAAAAACTACCTGCTGCACTATGTTGACAGGCCTTTCCCCAACCCAATCGTGAACGTAGCCTTCAACATCGTCACCTTAGCGCCAATCGTCCACTTGGTTGGCGAATTTTCGAAACTGATATCGCTGTCCATCCGTTTGTTTGGGAACATTTTCGGTGAGGACACGGTGATTTTCCAATTCGCTTCGCTCGGCATGATAACGCTCCATGCGTTTGGGTTGTTGCCTAAACCCATCACTGTCCCCTTGCCTTTCCAACTGCCTGTTGTGCTCTTGCATGTCTTGGTTGCTTTCATCCAAGCCTTCGTTTTCAGTGCACTGACTTCGGTTTACATCGCTTTGTTTGTATCAGGTCACGAAGAAGAGGCAGAAGGGAAACACGCTGCTCGCGAGGCAGCACATTGATGCATAAAACTTGCAAGGAGGGATGTTCAAAATGGGTGCTGTTGGTGCTTACCTTGCAGCTTTGGCAATTGCAGTTGGGTTGGGTCTGCCTTTGGCGGTCATGCTCGCTTCTCAAGCCCAAGCCCGTGCAACGACAGCCGCAGTGGAAAGCATTGCCCGCCAACCCGAAGCCGCCGGCGACATAAGGTTCTCGCTCATTTTGGGATTGGCGCTGATTGAGTCGCTGGTCATTTATGTGCTGGTGGCGTTCTTCGTCCTTCAAGCACGCCTGCCTGGAGTGGACCAAGTGATGGAGTTAGCGAAAACGCTCGTCAAATAGGCGGTGAGACGCTGTGACTGCACCTTTGGAATTTCTGGGAAACATCGCCGAATACCTGCCGAAAGACTGGAAGTGGATTATTTCGCAAACGATTGCGTTCCTCATCCTTTACTGGCTCTTGAGAAAATTCGCCTTCGCTCCCGTCCAGCAGATTTTGAGGGAGCGAGAGGAGCGGGTGCGAAAAGCCATTGAAGATGCAGAACAAAAGCGGGCCGAAATGGAGCAACTTCGGGCCGAATATGAGCAAAGGCTCGCCCATATAGAGGAAGAAGCGAGAACACGCTTGCAGGAAGCGATGCAACAAGCCTATCAAGCCAGAGACGCTTTGCTCGCCGAGGCTCGGGAGCAAGCGGAAAGAATCCTGCAACGGGCACAAGAGCAAATCGCCCTTGAGCGGGAAAAACTGATGGTTGAGTTACGGGATTTTGTGGTGGACATGGCTGTTCTAATTGCTGAGAAACTCATTGAACGAAGCCTTGACCACAAGGCACACCACGAACTCATCAACAGGATTTTGGAGAAGGAACTGCGCGAAAGGTCCGCTCACTGAAGGAGGAAGTGTGGGAGGGTGAGGCTCCCGCCAAAACCTTGCGGTTGCCAGGAGACTCCCCTCCCACTGTCAAGGAGGGTGAAAAATTGGCAAGAATCCTAAGCGGCTGGAAAGCTCGACGCTACGCCATTGCTCTCTTGCAAGTGGCTGCCAAAGCAAATGAGTTGGACCGCGTTGAGGCTGAAGTTAAAGCTTTGGCCGATACGCTCAACCGTTCCCCACTATTGGTCAAGTTTTTGGCTCAACCGTTGATTCCCTTCGGCGAGAAAGCTCGGCAGGTGCGACAGTGGTTTGAAAACCGCATCTCACCCATTACGCTCAACTTCTTGCTGTCTGTCATCAAGCACAAACGAATTGAGCATTTTGACCACATCGCCCGAATCTTCACCGAATTGGTGAGGGAGCACCGGAACGAAACGGTTGCCGAAATCACAACCGCTGTCCCGCTTACGGAAGAGGAACGGGCACTGACAGTCCAGCGGTTACAGGAAGTTACAGGCAAAAAAGTTTTGCTTAGCGAAAAGGTTGACCCATCCATTCTCGGCGGAATGAGGATCGTCGTCGGCGACAAACTTCTGGACTTGAGTTTGAAAGGTCACTTGGAACGAATTCGGGAGCGATTGCGGCAGGTTTTCATCGCCACCCCTGAAGAAGTTACCATTGCAGAAGCAACATTCAGCGACCCTAAAGGAGACGGTGGTGGCGAAAAAGATGGAGCGCCCTAAGACGAGGCGGGAAATTGCGTTTTGGAGCTGAACAAACCGTTAAACCCGACTGAAGGCGCAGAAGTAACTGTTCAACAAGGGCGTGAGTTCGCAACAAGGTGAAAGCAAAATCTGAGCGGAAGCAATTGACAAGGGGTTAGGACAACATGGTTATTGACGCGAACATTCTGTTGGAAGCGCCCATGGGGCGGAAACGGACTGACGGGCGCGAGGAATTTCTGTGCTTGGCAGCTGACGGTGAAGTTGTTGCCTGTGCCTCTGTTCTCACCGTTCATGGTCACAGTTATCGGGAACGAGGGGGCAAAGGGCAGCAAATTAAAGGTGTCTTACGCACAGGGGCTCCAACCGTCAGACTTGATACAAACTTTGAAAGAGGCATAGCAGGATGCTCAGGACCTATCCGGATTTTGCGAAGGAGGTGAACGAAGTTGATTCGCGCCGAGGAAATAACCAGCTTGCTCATTCGGGAACTTGAAGGCATTGAGAAAACCGTTGAGATGACCGACATAGGCTATGTCATTGAGGTGGGCGACGGGGTAGCCCGCGCTTACGGGTTGCAAGGGGCGATGGCGAGCGAATTGCTTTATTTCCCTCAAGCCAGTGAGAGGTTGGGACGAGAGTTTTACGGGATCGCTTTGAACTTGGAGATGGACAGTGTCGGCATAGTTTTGCTCGGTCCTGACCAGTTCGTTCGCGAAGGCGATGAAGTCCGTTGCACTGGGCGAGTCGTTGAAGTCCCTGTTGGGAAGGAACTGCTTGGGCGCGTTGTCAACCCAGTCGGTCAACCTTTGGACGGGAAGGGTCCAGTCACAGCGAAGGAGTTTCGCCGAATAGAAGTCAAAGCGCCCGGAGTCGTTAAGCGCCAGCCCGTAAAAGAGCCGTTGATGACGGGTTTGAAAGCCATTGACTCAATGATCCCCATCGGTCGCGGACAGCGGGAATTGATTTTGGGTGACCGGCAAACTGGCAAAACCGCCATCATCGTTGACACCATCATTAACCAAAAGCGTTTCCACGAAGCGGGTGACCCCGTCTACTGCATCTATGTCGCCATCGGACAAAAGCAAAGCACTGTCAAGAGCGTTGTGGAAACTTTGGAACGCTACGGTGCGATGGAATACACCATTGTCGTTTCCGCTCCCGCAAGTGAACCTGCGTCTCTGCAATACATTGCACCCTATGCAGGTTGCGCAATGGGCGAATGGTTCCGGGACAACGGAATGCACGCTGTCATCTTTTACGATGACTTGACAAAACACGCACAAGCCTACCGCCAAGTCTCTTTGCTTTTGCGCCGACCACCGGGGCGCGAGGCATACCCGGGCGATATTTTCAATTTGCATTCGCGGCTTTTGGAACGGGCTGCGAAATTGAACGATGAACTTGGTGGAGGTTCGCTCACTGCAATCCCCGTCATTGAAACTCAACTTGGCGACTACAGCGCTTACATCCCGACCAATGTCATCAGCATCACTGACGGTCAAATTTACCTTGAGCCTGACTTGTTTTACGCAGGAATTCGCCCCGCAATCAATGTCGGTATCAGCGTTTCCCGAGTAGGGAGCGCCGCTCAGTATCCCGCAATGAAGAAAGTTGCCCGAAGGCTCAAGTTGGACATGGCACGATATTTTGAGTTGGCGGCATTTGCTCAATTTGCCTCTGAATTGGACGAAGTGACCAGGCGAGAGTTGATGCGCGGCGAACGGCTTGTTGAAGTGCTCAAGCAAGACCAGTATCAGCCGATGGCTCTTTGGGAGGAAGTGCTCATCATCTTTGCCGGAGTCAACGGTTACTTGGATGACATGCCTGCCGAGTGGGTGAGACCGTTTGAGAAAGAGTTCCTGCCTTGGGTCAAAGAACGCTACCCTGAAATCGTCCGTGAGATTGAAACGACCAAAGACTTCTCCGCCGAAACCGAGCAGAAAATGCACAAGGCTGTGCAGGAGTTTAAGGCAAAATTTGTTTCCGCGCAAAAGGAAGCGGAAACTCAGCAGCCTGCTGAACTTGCTGCAGCATCTTAGCCGAAGGTTTGGCTTGCACTGAAATCCACTGAACCCTACATGCTCCCGATTGGGAGTGAATTGTGATGGGTGTCATCGTCAAGGAAATTGAAGTTGAAGGCGACAAAGGAAAATCGGTTTTGCGAACGCTTTTTGACACAGGCGCTTCCCATTCTTTGGTGCGAAGGGATAAAGCGGAAGCGATAGCAACCATTGTCCCGTTAGCACAACCTTGGCGATTCCAACTCGGCGATGGAAAGTCGGTCTTGGAAGTCCGTGAAGGTTGCATGTTGACATTTACTGTGAAAGGACTTCGCTATCTGTTCTATTTTCTTGTCGCTGACAACTTGGCTCATGAACTCATCATCGGCGCCGATGCAATGCAAGTTTGGAAAATCAAACCTGTGCCTGAAGAAGATGATGTGCAAGTTGACCCTTCAGCGTTGGAGTTGTGGCTGGTTTGATGTTCAAATTGCAGGGAAAGCCTTTAGCGTTCCAAAAAATTGTCAATTCGGCCGGTGAAATTTATAGGCGACGACATTCAGCAAGCGTTAACGAAGGCCGAAAAACTTTTGCGAGTGTCGGAATGGGCAGTTGAGCAGGAACTTTACGATGGTGCAGCCTTGTGCTGCTACGCAGCGCTCTTTTGGGCTGCCATCGCTGCATTAGCGCATCAGGGAATTGAGCAAGAAGAATGGGCACATGGTTGGCTATGGAAAACCTTCAGGGAAGAACTTGTTCGCAAGCGCCATATTTACCCGCCTGTATTTGTAGAGTGGCTGGAACGAGCCTATTCGTTGAGAGACAAAAGGGCATTACGATTGGGAAACGCCCGGGGCAAAGGAGACATGACGCATGGTTCATCATGCCCGTGAGTTCATTTTGAAAGTTCAAG
>JANZZQ010000091.1 GCA_026419315.1 Armatimonadota bacterium
GTGTGGACAGGTTGCAATCTGCCCTAAAAATCTTTGCGAAAACCGTCGGTCAGGGCGGAGTTCAAAATTGCCATTATGTAGAGGCGAAATTTGACAACAACGGGGTGAAAAACCAATGAAGATAGGTATTGTCGGAAGCGGCTTTGTCGGCAGCACTGCCTGCTACGCCATGGTTCTTCAAGGGGTTGGGAGCGAGTTTGTGCTTGTTGACTTAAACCGGAATTTAGCCGAGGCTCACGCTCAAGACATCTTGCACGCCACCCCTTTTTCCCATCCAGCAAGGGTTCGTGCAGGGAGTTACGAGGATTTAGTTGGAGCCGAGATTGTCATCATCACTGCAGGGGTGGCACAAAAACCGAACGAAACAAGGCTGCAACTTTTAGAGCGGAACGCCCAGGTTTTTGAAGAAGTGGTCCCACAGGTCACCAGGTTTGCGAAGGATGCGATTTTGTTGGTGGCAACAAACCCAGTTGACATCATGACCCAAGTTGCCACCAAATTATCAGGACTGCCGGCAGAGCGGGTTATCGGCACTGGAACCATTTTGGATACGGCTCGCTTCAGGGCTCTCTTGGGCGAGTATTTGGGAGTCTCGCCTCAATCCGTCCACGCTTATGTTTTGGGCGAACATGGCGATTCTGAGGTTTTGGTTTGGACGGAGGCAAGGGTCGGGGGTGTTAGTGTTTTCGACCTCGCCAAGCAGATTGGGAAACCAATAGACGATGGAGTCAGGCAACGAATAGATGAAAGCGTTCGGTTTGCGGCATACAAAATTATCGAAGGCAAAGGTGCAACATACTTTGGAATCGGTGCAGGGATAACCAGAATAGTGAAAGCAATCCTGAACGACGAAAAAGCAGTGTTGACAGTTTCGGCGTTGAACGAAGAGGTTGAAGGAGTAACCGAAGTTGCACTCTCCCTGCCAAGAATTTTGGGACGAGGAGGGATCGAGGCGACTTTGTCCGTCAAACTTAGTGACGAGGAACGCTGGGCCTTGAAGGAAAGCGCTGAAATCCTCAAGCAAAGTTTAGCCCGGATAGGTTACTGAGAACCGATAAGCGAGACGGCATGAAAGGGCAATGTAGCCCTTTTTCAAGCGAAGTTCCTCAGTATGGTCTGAGCACGATTGGAGGTTTACCCGTTCGTATCGTTTCCTCAATTTCGCGTTGCCTGCCTTCAACGATCGCTTCCCGGTCCGCAAGTGAAGTGATGGACAAGTAAGGTCGGTCATAAAGAGCGCTGTCAAAGAAAGAGTCCTTGACAAAACTGTTGGGATGTGGTTCAAGCAGTTCCTCCTTGCTTACAACGAAATCGTCACGGCGGTAACCTGCGAACTCAAATCCGGAACCGAGGACAATGGCGTTGACAGGGCAGGCATCTTCACAATAGCCGCAAAAGATGCAACGAAGCAAATCAATTTGGTAAACCTTAGCGTATCGTTCCCCGCGAGAAACAGGTTTATCGCGAGGGTTGTCCTCCGCAATCACGGTTATCGCATCTGCGGGACAAGCAGCGGAACACAAATGGCAGGCAATACAGCGTTCTTTTCCGTCTTCCCATCGCCGCAGAATGTGCCGGCCGCGAAATCGTGGCGCAACGCGAACGGGTTCGTCGGGATACTGAACCGTTACCCTCGGCGCAAAAAGGTGACCGAAAGTCACTTTTAGGCTCCGCAAAATGTCGCGAACCATCGCAGTTGCCTCCTTTGCCGTCACTCAAATAATGACGCAACATCTCCCGGCGAATTTTGATTCACGACAATTTTCGCAAAGCCCGATGCTTGCTTTAAATTTGCGGTTTCGCGGGTTAAACAAAAGGCTTTATGGAAACCCCCCAAAAATCGGCGATAAAAAGGGTAGGGCAAAGCTTTAAACCATGTCAACTTCACCTTAAGTTGCAGCAGCTTGGCGGGCACAAGAGTTTGTTTGGCGTAGTTTGAAACCGAGCCCTACCCCCAAAATCGCTGTCAAAGCCGACACTCAATTATGGCGCCGCATCAAGTTCAATTCAGCGGAGCAACGAGACAACGGCAATTGCTGCGATCCCTTCCTTCCGCCCTACAAAGCCCATCTGGTTCGTTGTCGTCGCTTTTACGCTAACTGAGCCGATATCAACTCCAAGCAGTTCGGCAACCCTCTTCCTCATCAACTCCCGGTAAGGTGCAAGTTTAGGCTCTTGGGCGATGATCGTTATGTCAACATTGTTCACCTTCCAACCATGTTCACGGACCAAGGACATTACCGCCTGCACGAAAATGGAACTGTCGGCGTCTTTGTAACGGGGGTCGGTATCTGGAAAGTGTTGCCCTATGTCGCCCAACGCCAACGCTCCCAACAACGCATCGCAAAGGGCATGAAGCGCAACGTCTGAATCCGAGTGACCTATAAGTCCCCGCTCGTAAGGGACAGTTACACCGCAAAGTTTTAAAGGACGGTTTGGTGCAAACTGGTGAGCATCAAAGCCTATACCCGTTCGCCACTCCATTTTCCCTCACCACCTTCGCTTTACGCCGAGTTTCGTGGGGAATTTGAGAATCCCAAAGGAATCAACCCTCACTTAATTGCGAAGCTTCGGTTTCATCCCTCTCGTTTTTCGCCTCTGTTAGCAACTTAGCGGCTTGTTCTTGCCACTCCCTCAGCGGGGGAAGTTCCTCTAAGGAGCGCAAGCCAAAAAGTTCCAAAAATTTTTGAGTTGTAGCGTAGAGGCGAGGGCGACCAACTGTCTCTTTGTGACCCACAACTTGAATGAGACCGTGCTCAAGCAAACTTTGAATTGCTGCCGAACTGTCAACACCTCGCAGTTGTTCAATTTCGGGGCGAGTTACAGGCTGGTGATATGCAATGATCGCCAAAACCTCCAATGCCCCTCGAGAGAGGCGAATCCGTTGAGGTGGGTGAAGCCTCGCAATGTAAGGGGCAAATTCCGGACGAGTTACCATACGCCACCCACCAGCAACTTCCACAATTGCCAGCCCACTGCGCCTTTCGTATTCAACAGCGAGTTCGTTAAGCAACATCAGCGCCTTATCCAAAGGGACTTGAAGTATACGGGCGACTTCTTCAAGGGGGAGAGGTTTCGTCGCCACGAACAAAACGCACTCCAAAGCCTTACGCAGCTGTTTGCAGGTTTCCTCGTCCACGATTTGGATGGCTGGTTGGTCCATTTCCTCCCATCTCACCTCGCTCAAGTAGCAACTGCGGGACATCTAACCTGAAGTCGCACCAGCGAAATTCAGCTTGGCAAGAGGCGTGTAAGTTGGACCTTCGCGAGACAAGTCGCTGCGAAACAATGTCAGGTGGGAAGCGAAAACTTCGCCGAATTTCACATTTACATACTCGCCCAAAATTTCCCGAACTTTTTCCATACCCACCATTGCCTTGACCCGCCCAATGGTGATGTGTGGGTGGTAGGCACGCTCCTCTGGTGCGAAACCTAATCGCTCCATCGCCTTCTCAACAAGTTGCTGCAATCTCATCAAAGGTTGCACCGCTTCAACGCCAACCCAGAGAACCCGCGGGCGACGCAAATCCGGAAACCCCCCAACCCCTCTCACTGTGAACGGGAAAGGTTCAGTAGCCTGGGCAACTACTTTTAAAGTTTCCGAAACCAGTTCAATTCGCTCTTCTGGCACTTCCCCGAGAAACTTCAAGGTCAAATGCAAGTTTTCTGGCTCAACCCACTTGACAGTGGCGTTTGTGCGCTGCAATCGATGCAAAAAAACAACTAAATGCTCCCTCACTTCATCCGACAATTCCAATGCCACGAAACTCCTAATTGCCATTCTTACCCCTCCAATTGAATCGTGTTCGCTTCGCATCCTCAACAATCACCAAGCATTTTGCCGTAAGCGAAAATGGAGCGTAATCCCAACCGTTGGGCTCATTGGGCAACTCGTGGGCGACAGCTGCGCATGGTTTCGGAACTATCGCCGCACAGCAGTAGAACATAAAACTCTCCGGCTCAAAAGCCGAAAATCGTTTTAGGATTGCTCGTAGCAACCGAAAATGACTTGTGAACGCTTTCTTTTCGCCCTCGCATTTTGATTTAAGCAATGTTATAATATGCGTGTGCGGCAAGGAGGCGAGAGCAGGGCATGTTCATCAGGCGGACAGCTCCGCAGCAGCAACAAGAGCAACCGTTGGGAACGCCGAAAGAGCCAACGGATGGTCGCGGGGGTTGGGAGCTGGTTGAGAGGAAGCCTCGTTTGACCATTCCGAAAGATGAGATTTCTTGGGAGGACTCCGCTCCGATCAGTGACCGCCCCAGGTTGAGCAAGGAAGAGAGAGAGCTAATCTTGAGGTTAAGGGGGAAAGTTCACCAGAGAGTTGTTTCCGATTTTGAACGAGGTTTTGCCAAGGGTGTTGACATGCAAAATCCTCAACAAGTTCGTCCGTTAGTGGAAAGGGTAGCGCAGGACATAATGGAAGAAGAGCACATCTCCCTCCCCGCGAAACTCAGGGAGGTGCTTGTTCAAGAGGTTTTAGACGAGATAATCGGCTATGGTCCGCTCCAAGCCTTCCTTGATGACCCCACAATCACTGAAATCATGGTTAACTCCGCAGACAAGATTTTTTATGAGCGACGCGGTCGCATTTACTTGAGCGACCAAAGGTTTGACAACGACGAACATGTTTTGCGCATCATTGACAAAATCTTGTCCCCCCTGGGAAGGCAAGTTAACGAGAGGACACCCATGATGGATGCCCGGTTGCCAGATGGCAGCCGCGTCAATGTCATTATCCCACCGTTAGCGATCAAGGGACCTTGCATCACCATCCGAAAATTCTCCCGAAAGCCGTTGACAATCGAAAAACTCATTGAGTTCGGTTCGCTGACCGAGCAGATGGCGATTTTCCTTCAAGCTGCGGTGAGGGCTCGCTTGAACATCATTGTTTCGGGGGGAACTGGTTCAGGAAAGACGACACTTCTCAATGTCCTAAGCAACTTCATTCCTCCCTGGGAGCGCATAGTTACGGCAGAAGATGCAGCGGAATTGCAGCTGCAACACGAAAACTGGGTAGCGTTAGAAGCCCGTCCACCGAACATTGAAGGGCGCGGCGAAATCACCATTCGCCAGCTTGTCATCAACGCTCTGCGTATGCGTCCAGACCGCATCATCGTCGGTGAGATTCGCGATGACGCGGCGT
>JANZZQ010000009.1 GCA_026419315.1 Armatimonadota bacterium
CCACAAAGTCACCGTTGGGGTAAGCAAAGTAGCAACATGGACGCCCCAATCGCTCCTCAATCTCCTTCTTTGAAAGAGTCAATTCACTGCGGCGAACAAACTCAGGCTGATTAGAGTGGTGGATCTCGTGATCAACTCCGTGACTTCCAATCTCCACCCCTGCACTTGCTAATTGCTGAACCTCTTCCCATGTCAGCATCTGGAAAGACGAAAACTGCTCCAACAACCTCTGTGTTTCCCCATCTGAAAATTGCTGACGAATTTCCTCCATGACCTTTTGCTTCTGAGGTGCTGGTAGTTTCTTCATAGAATAACGGATTTCTTGAAAAGCGGTTTCTCGCTCCTCTCTCGTTTCCAGAGACCACACTCTTCCCAGCACCTCCACTCGCCGTGCATTGCCATAAAGTAACAAAAGCGCGAGTTCTTCTGTCCAGAGGGTTTTCCCTTGTCCTATTGCACCAGTGGAAATGAACAATGTCCAGGGAATACGCCATTTGTGTAGGATTTCCGCAGCAATAAGGTTGTTTGCATACCCGTCGTCAAATGTAATGACAACCGCCGGCTCTTTTTTATTAAGGCGGATTATCAATTCATCCACCAGCTCTGTCATACTCAATATCCTGACCCTAAAGGAGCGTAGGAAACGAAGATGATCCTGAAAATCTGAAATGAGATGGAAGTTGCGCTCTAAACGGAAATCTTTTTTCCGCTCTACAACCCCGTGATAACAAAGAACTCTTATCCCTTTTCTACGCAATAAGTGATGCTTCAAGCCAGAAAAATAACCTCGTGCTACTTGCATCCACCAAAATTTCATTTGTTATTTCATCAATTTCATCGGGTTTCTTGTCTTGGTGACCTAAATTCTTTTCTCTCTTTTTGCGCCTTATACTTTGCTTTTTGACTTATGATTACGGAAATGATGTTCCTCCCAGAGTGTAAGACTCAAGAGCAGCCATAATCCCCAGGCATAATCACTCTGACCGGAAAGGTGCTGGTGAAACATTTCCAGGAGATTTTTCCGATTCAAAGTGAGCCCTAAAATTTCCTTTTGCCCCAATACAGCATCTTCAAACACTGGTCGTAAGGGACCTCTCAACCATTCATTCATTGGCACAGTAAAACCCCGTTTACTCTGACTCTGATAACGCACGTGACGAGCCAACGCATAGCGGAGAGGTATCTTCCCGACCTTGCGTTTTATGTCCAAACACGAACGCCAATCCAATTTCGTAGCCAACTCTACTACCTCTCTGTCCAATAGTGGCACCCTTACTTCCAGGGAGCAATACATGCTGGCGCGGTCTACTTTGAGCAGCACCATTGTAAGATGTCCGACAAATTCGTTCCATCGTAACCACTGAGCAGTACGATCTACCTCCCAACCATCGTAGTTGAACAGTTCGCAGTCCTCAGGCCATTCGGGAGCGTCGTGAAAGATCCTTCTTAGCCAACCTTCTGAAATTCTGGAATGCTTAGCACGATACCATTCCCCGATGCTTGGGTAGCGAAGGTTAGGGTGACCTTTTCCCAGCTTGAAAAATTTCTTTAAACCCCACCTTACGCTGCGCCACCAATAAGGTTGACGAAAGTCCTGGGCCTTCTCGATAACCGAACTGAAGCGCCCTACATAGCCCCAGAAAAGTTCGTCACCACCGTCACCGGAAAGCATTACCTTCAAGCCGTGCTGTCTTGCCAACCGTGAGACAATCATTGTTGGAAAGATGGAATAGTCTGCGAAGGGTTCGCCACACGCTTTCACAACCTCGTCTAGCATCTCCAATGCATCATCTGGTTGCACATGTTCAACTATATGTTCCAACCCGATTTCCTGGGCGTATTTGATGGCATCCTGAGATTCATCAAGACAATCACCGTTGGTGCCGATGGTAAAAGCTTTGACCTCATCTTGGCACACTTCTCTGATCTTCGCCGCCACCAAGGGGGAGTCAACACCTCCAGATAGGAAAGTGCCTACTGGCACGTCACTAACCAAATGCCTCTTTACCGCTTCGGTAACGGCACTGTCTACAGCCTCATAGGCATCTTCTCCAAAAAGCTCCGGCTCCCGATAAACCGGAAACTCAAAGAAACGTCCACGCTTTATGGTGCCATCTGATTTCACCTCCAGCCACGTTCCTGGTTCCAGCATATATGTGTTTGCCAGCAGAGCGTATGGAGCAGGAATATAGCCTAATCGCAAGTAAAGGGATAAAGCCTGAGTCGAGATCTGTAAATCTTGACTCCAAGGATGAGCAAGGATCTGGTCATATTGAGAAGCGAACACTAACCCTTGAGGAACAAGTAGGTAATACAGCGGTTTAATTCCCGCATGGTCACGAGCAAGAAGAAGGCGCTTTTCCACACTATCATAAAACCCTAAAGCAAACATTCCGTTGAAACGTTCCAAAGCTTTTATCCCCCAATGGACTAATGAGTAAAGCACAACTTCCGCGTCTCCAGTCGAACGAAATCGGACACCCTTGCTTTCTAATTCCCTTCTTAGCTCTCGGAAATTGTAGACTTCCCCATTGTAGACGAGCACATAACGCCCATCCCCCGTAACCATAGGTTGACGGCCGTTAGGAGAGAGATCCAAGATTGCCAACCTCCGAAAGCCTAAAGCACACCATTTCCCATCGCTCCAAAAGCCTTTGTCATCAGGCCCCCGACGACTCATAAGTTCGGAGAGCCTTTCGATAAGGTGCGTATCAAAATCATCTACTCTCGAATTGATGCACAGGAAACCTACTATTCCACACATTCTGGGTTATCCCTGTAGTGCGTTCCAATGCCCTATAGTTGCAATAACTCTTGATACAACTCATTATACTGTGCAGCAATTTTGTCCATGGAAAATCTTTCCGCAACTTTTCTTGCTCGCCGGCTATACTCAAGGCGTGTTTTTTCATCCAACATCTTCTCCATTGCTTCAACCAATCCCTCATGTGAACCCGGTTCCACTAACACCCCTGAATCGTTTGTCAGCACTTCAGGAATACCTCCTACCCTTGTGGCAATACAAGCAATTCTACTTGCACACGCTTCTAAAAGAACCATGGGTAGTCCCTCTGAAGCTGAGGAAATGACAGCAACATCAACCTCGCGCCAAAATTGAACCATGTCTGACTGATAGCCGATTAGGTGGACACGCCCCTGTAAACCAAACTTGTTGACTTGTTCTTCCAACGCTTGACGCATCGAACCATCACCTGCTATCACTATGTGGACATTTGGGTGCCTTTTGATAACCTCTGCGCCGGCTTCCAGTAGCAGATCAAACCTCTTAACAGGGACAAGCCGCCCTGCAGAACCGAAAACGATAGCATCATCAGGAACCCCCCATTTTCTTCGCAAAACTTTAACCCGATCATTACCATACGTGAACTCAAATTGAGAAAGGTCAATCCCGTTGTAAATCACCCTCGCCTTCCTCTCCGGCATTTTCCTTTCACCTAAAACATCTTCCAAGGCAGCACAGGAAACAGCGGTTATAACTGCTCTCTCACTTCGTTCAATGAGATCAAAGGCAACCAACCATCCCGGTTCTTCCTCGCCACAGGAACGAAATAGTCCGTGAATAGTCCAAATGAATGGTAACTTCGCCCTGCAAATCACTGCTTTAGCCTGAATGCCGATGCGTTCAGTCAAATGTGTGTGAACAAGGTCTGCCTTTAAACGCCTTAGTAAGGATGGAAATCGCCAGTGGAAAGTAAAGACAAGATGATTACGTAACCAACGATTAATACGGTATGAAGGAATGGGAGTAGATGTTGGCCAGCGAATAGGGCAAAAGTGGATAGTGATTCCTGCTTTTTGGAACTTTTCACGAAATTGTCCTTGATCAGAGAGAATGCACACCACACTATGTTGAAAATGCTGTAACAAAGGATGAGTCACCAAGTTGAACACCAACCGCTGAGCTCCACCGGCTACCAAAGAACCTAAGATGTGGACAATATGTGGTCTTTTTGATGACATTACTTTATCATCACCTTCAGCACAGAAAGTATAATTCGCGGATCATAGAGTGTTGCTACCGCAAGGCATTTGCACATGGCTATCAGGTCGCGCCTGTATCGGGCTCTTCTTGCCAGGTTGAAGTATATCTGCGCTTTAGTGAAGTTATCCAACCAGCGAATCTTCCACACATTTCTCGCCAACGCTCGGTCCGACACTTTCCCTCTGTCTCTCCTATTAGCAGAAAGTGACTCTCCATGGCGTCGGTAACAATAAACGTCCACATTCAAAGGGTGAAACTTAAAACCTGCTGCCGCTGCTCGTAACCAAAAATCGTAATCCTCTGAAAGGAAAAGTTCCTCCGAATAAGGTCCAACTTTTTCTTGCACCTGACGGCGATATAGAAAAGAGGGGCCAATGCAGTTTCTACGCACTATCTCCGTGAAAGGTTTTGCCTCACGGTAATCTATCACGTTCCCACCCTCATCAATCACGCTATAATCAGTGTATACGATACCCACATCAGGATGAGCCTCCAAAAAACTCACCATAATGGCTAAAGCGTTAGGACGATAACAGTTATCGTTTGAAGTCCACGTCAAGAACTCTCCTTTTGCTTGAGCAAAGCCTGTGTTCAGAGCTGCTGGTAACTTTCGGTTAATGGGATGTCGTATGGAGCGGATTCTTGAATCAATTGCGACATAGCGAGATATTATGTTTGGAGTGTCATCGTTAGAACCATCGTCTACGATGATTAATTCCCAATTTGAGTAAGTTTGATTTAAGATGCTTTGAATTGCTTGGTCTAAGTAACGGGAACCATTATAAGTGGGCAGCACAATGGAAACTAACGGGCTATTTGTCATGTCTGTGATTCACCTCACTTTCAGTCTGAGACTGACCGGTAGGTAGCCTTGATGGCAACCCCGCAATTCTTTGAGGGAAAGGGTGTCTGTCCAAGTAGACAGAGTCTTACAGAGCGCATAGTCAATGGGCAAGAGATTGAAAGCATGAAGTTGCCCCTACCAAGTATCCTGATTTTCCCCTCGGTCGGCAGTCCTTTGTAAACTGAGCGGCAGTTTCCATTACGAAACATTGCCTACATAATCACATTTGTGGAATGACTTATTACTTGAACGCATTGCATCTAATCTACTTACTTTTCACCCTATGCAAATGCGAGTCTTATTTAACTCATCACGTTTAACCCATTCACCTCAATCGTTGAAAGTGAGCCTACATACTCGGCTTCGTCCCAATTCAGATAAGGTCGGACAACACCAGGCCACTTCCCTTTGTAAAGACCTCGAACTGACAGTGGATGATCACTATCAACAGCTTCAAAGCAAAGTGCATTTGGAACAACGGCGCTTTTGATGTCAGGCTCATAGAAAACCAACTGAACCAAAACCCTAAATCGCCCTTCTGCCAGAAACGGTCCGGGAATGTGAACGCGTTTGCGGTATACTCCTGGGAGTAGATGGTTAGGACGCCAGTCACAGGATGAAAACAGGCAAACTCCTTGGGCGTCATACAAGTTCACGCCCGTAATCAGATTGCTCACTGGTCGTAAAACTCCGAACTCTATCTCTATCTGGAGAGGCTGGTTAATGTCCACGACCGAGGAAATCTTCCCATTTTGCAAAATCCGAGCGCCCAGCAATCTAACACGGTCGTCCCCGGGAGCATCTCCAGGGTAACTCCATTTGCGTTCCGGTATTTGGGTATTGACCGTTGACAAATAAGCCTCCACCACTTCTTGAGATTCGCCTTTTTTCACAATGTGACCTTCATCAAGCCACACACTATAATGGCAAAGCTGAGTGACCGCTGCCATGTTGTGGCTCACAAATAGCACTGTCCGACCTTCTTTTGCAACATCTTCCATCTTACCTAAACACTTTTTCTGGAATGCTGCGTCACCTACTGCCAGGACTTCGTCCACCAGCAAAATCTCCGGGTCAAGGTGGGCAGCGACAGCGAAAGCGAGGCGGACATACATGCCGCTGGAATAATACTTGACAGGTGTGTCAATGAACTTTTCAAGCTCAGCAAAGGCTACGATCTCATCAAACTTCTTGTCAATCTCCCGCTTCCTCATTCCCAAAACTGCGCCGCTCATGTATATGTTCTCCCGACCTGTAAGTTCAGGATGGAAACCTGTCCCGACTTCAAGCAAACTTCCAACCCTACCGCGAACTTCGGCGTAACCTTCTGTCGGCTCGGTGATGCGGGCGAGGATTTTGAGAAGCGTTGACTTGCCAGCTCCGTTTCGACCAATGATACCAACGACCTCGCCTTGCCTGACTTCAAAGGAAACATCTTTTAGCGCCCAGATGTAGCTGTTGTGGGATTGGGGATTGGGGAATGGGGATTGGTCGTTGCGACGGAACAGACGGAATGGGGCTGTAAAGTAGCGCGCAATGGTGTCGCGTAGGGTTAAGTATCTCTCCCTTTGACCAATCCGATATCTTTTGCCTAATTTCTCCACCCGAATGGCGATATCACTCATCGCTCTTCACCTTGGATTCCTTTCTGCCAGGGGAAACCGTCCTCCAAGTTACTTTCAGGGTTGAGAGGCACTTATTGCTCTAAACCTCGTCGGTTTCACCGTAATCGTAGTAGTAGTAACCTCGCCAGTTTTTGGGCGTGACCTTATTGATGACGCTCCCGATCAAATACCCTCCCGCCAAGTCCAACTGCTCTTTAGCTTTCAACACGACACCTCTCGGTAGTTGCCCTGCAGCAATGACGAATAAAACCCCATCAACCAAGGGGATGATTAAACTGGCATCAGCGACGGAGGAAAGCGGTGGAGCATCTATTATGACGATGTCCGACATCTCGCGAAGGTTTTGGAGCAAGCTTCTCATCTTCGGGCTGTTCAACAGCATATATGGGTTTTGGGGGGCTTTGCCTGATGGCAAAATCCAAAGGTTATCAATAGGTCCAGGCTGTAACGCCTCCCCAACTGACAATTCGTCCCTTAGAACCTCCGCTAATCCACCAGAGTTGGTATTCAGGTTGAAATAATGATGGACGTTAGGGTGGCGGAGGTCAGCATCTACAAGGATTACACGATGCCCCGTCTGAGCAAAGGTAAAAGCGAGGCTGGAAGCGATGAAGGTTTTCCCTTCCTTACCGGTTGCACTGGTCACTAACAAACACTTGAAAGGTTTCTTCCTCGCCAAGAACCTCAAATTGGCGTGGAGGGAACGGATCGCTTCTGCTATCCTGCGTCGTGAATTCATCAACCTCAAGAACCTTTCCTGTGTTAAATCCTCACGAGTTTTAGGAATGCTTGCCAATACAGGTGCACCGAGGAGGATTTGAGCTTCTTCAGGTGTTTCCACCAATGCCTTTGCCATCCCAACCACCAAAGCCAATCCAACCCCCGACATTAAGCCAATCATCAGCGCAATGAGCAGCACACGAGGGATGCTCGGGGAAACAGGATAGCGAGGCGTGGTCGCTATATCGGCAATGACTGCATTACCTAACCTCGCAGCTTCCCGGATTTGAGCGTCCTGTAACCGAGAAAGCAAGTTAATGTATGCTTGCTCTAAGACCTGTAACCTTCTGTTCAACTCCCCAACTTTCCTTCGGTCCTCGGGGAAACGCTCCATTTGCTTGCGGGTCTGTTGCAGAAGGGACAACAAGGCTTGACGGCGAGCTTCGGCGGAAATTCTCCGGACTTCCATGTCAAGCAACTGCTGACGCAACGTTGCGTAAAGCGGATTTGGAACTGCTTCAGACACTTTAACCTTTCGGTTAACTTGTTGAGATACTTGCGCCCTAAGCATCGCTATTCGCTCATCTAATTTCTTAATTGCTGGGTGATTTGGCAGATAACGGGTGGATAGGGTTGCTCGTTCCACTTCCGCTGAGGCGATTTGCCTTTGCAGTTCGGTCACAACGGGGTCTTCTTTAAGCACCTCAACAGACACAACAGGACCTTCACGAGCAAGGCTTTTTTGCAAACGAGCAATAGCGTGATTAACAGACTGCAATTCCGCTTCCACCGTTAACAGTTCCAGCGTGTAATTGCGGGCAGATTCTATCAAAGCCTTCGTTTCCTCGCTGATGTCTATTGAACCTAATTGTCGGTAAACTTGAGCAATGCTTCGATCTAACCTCTGGAGTTCCGCCTCCATCTGTTTGAGTTGACTCTCAATGAATTGGCGCTCGTTGGAAGCTTCTGCCCTCGCTTCTTGGTTTAGCCTTCGGACAAACGCTTCCGCCATTCCGTTAGCCAGTGCCGCTGCTACTTCTGGAAGGTGGTGTCGAACGCTGATACGAACCAAATCGGGCTCAATCCCCGAAGCAGAAACGTATTGAAGCACTTCCTGCGGGCTCAGTATCTTCAAGTATTCGCGGACTTCCCTTCGAACTCGCACCGGCGACCTCTCATCTTGCAGCAACCGGAGCGCTTCTTGGGCGGTCAAGTAGGTCATCACAAGTTGGGTCGCTGTCTTCAAATCCATTGTCTCATTCTGTTGCGCCAGCTGATTCGGCTGAGGTGAAATCATGATTGGCGCTGGCTTCCTCAGCCGAACGAGACTGTTAGCCTGGTAAAGGCGAGGGGTCAAGAAAATGTAACTTCCAGCTGCAACCATCACCAGCAGGACAACGAAAATGATTAAAGGCAATCGGCGCGATATCATCCAAAAATAAAGCAACCACTCACTTTCCTGAGCCTCAACGCGGGGAACTTCCCGGTAAGCAGTTTCTTGCTGCATCTTTAATCTCTCCCTTGCAGGAGGTAATTTACTGCTCTAATACAAAAATGTCAATAAGTTCCAAGTTTTAAAACAAATGCGCTGCACTTCAACTTGTGGTGCTTTAAAGGCACAGCGGCACTTTTTGTTCTCTTTTGGCGTTGCCGCATTTTACAGCCCAGCTCTGCTTCTTGGGACGAGCATCAAGAATCCTTGTTGCTTGTCAAAGGCAATACATACCAAAGCCATTGCTGATGCACCGAGTGAATGCCCCCGTGCAGTCACTTTCGCCCCTTGCGCTGTCCCCAAGTCTTTTATTACGCCCAAGGCGTCGGGTTTATAACCGCGATCTCGGATGAACTTGCCCTCAACCGAGGCAAGTTTTACCATCTCCTTCACCTTCATTGACGAACCTCCGCTTTGGATTTTTGTTTCGCAATTATAGCGATAGGACTGTGGCATGTTAATGACCTCAAGCGGTGGCGAAGGTTAAACTTCTCACTGACTCGAGCAAGCGGGAGTGCAGTCGCAGCGCGTTTTTGGCAAAATTTAGAATGCAGCGAAAACGATTGGGTGCGGGTTTGTTTTGCCGATAAGGACCTCGGCGAAGTTCAAAGCTTTGTTGTGTGCAAAAACTCGTTTGCAGTGGCAGACCAAAATCGGTTGTTCAAGCGGAGGTCATGAACATGCGTTGGTTTTGGATAGTGCTTTTGTTTGGGATCGTTGTTGGGGTTTTGATCGGTTACAAAGCTGCCCGTTGGCAGAAAGCTCCAGCGCCGGCGGATTTTGACCTGCCCGCAATTGCTGCCCCAGCAAGGGGTGCAGTCCCGTCTTCGGAAGCATTTGTCAAGGTTGCGAAAATAGCTGAAGCCTCTGTCGTCCACATTGCAACTACTGCTCCCATCCCTGAAGAGTATCGTTTGTTCCGAGAGTTCTTTTTCGGCGAGAGAGTGCCTGAAAGCGTCCCCGCAAACTATGGCTCAGGCTTCCTGTTCCGAAGCGATGGCTATGTCTTGACAAACTTCCATGTCGTTCAGGGCGCTGACACAATCCGCGTTGGCATAGATGAAAAAACCGAGTTTCCGGCAAGGCTTGTTGGCTACGACCCGCTTCTGGACGTCGCTTTGCTCAAAATTGAGGCAAGCAATCGTCGGTTCAAGGCGCTGCCGTTGGGCGATTCCGACAAACTTGAAAAAGGCGAATGGGTTATCGCCGTTGGAAACCCATTTGGTCTTGACAAAACTGTAACCGTTGGCGTTGTAAGCGCAAAGGGGCGCGAGTTTGAGGAGATTGACGGCCGTCCAGCCGTTACTTCCTACATTCAAACCGACGCTGCAATTAACCCTGGAAACAGCGGTGGACCTTTGTTGAATTTGAACGGTGAGGTTGTCGGCATAAACACTTTCATTATTGGTCAAGGCGGCAATATCGGCATTGGCTTCGCTCTGCCCATCAACGAGGTTAAGCGAATCCTTGACAGGTTGCTTAAGGGCGGACGCATAACTCGCGGAGCGCTGGGGGTCTCCCTCATTGATGCGAACTCACCCGAAGCGCGACAAGCAGGAATCTCAGCGGATGAAGGTGCGGTTATCGTCCGAATGGCTTTTAATTCACCCGCCTACTTTGCTGGTTTAAGGCCTGGCGATGTCATCATCAAGTTCAACGGTGTCCCTATCAAGGATGCTGCGCACTTGCGCAGGCTTGTTCTACAGCAGCCGGGCGGTTCGGTCGTTGAAATTGAAGTGCTTCGGGGAAACGAAAGGCTGAACTTTAAGGTCACTTTGGGTAGCAGGTGATTAAGGCGCTTCAAAGATGACTTGCCAATTGCGCGAGTAAAGTTTGATGCTTGGGTCGCCGGTGCCGCTCAGCGATAGAGTCAACCGACCGCGACCTTCGGCGTCGTAGAAAGTTACCCCGGGCAGATCGGTTGCGGTGAACCCGATTCGGACTTTGCCTTCTCGGTCGCAGACGTTCACTTCTGCTGAATGGTCAGAGTTCGCCCTTAGCATGATTCTTGGCTTGCCCGTTGGGTCATAGACATACACGATGGCGCTCTCAATGTAGTGCACGGGAAAAGTTTCGCCCTTGCGTTGAAGTTCAACGATATGACCTGGTTCCATGACCAAAGCGATGCGGGGTTTGCCTTTGTCGTCCACAACTGTAACTCGCCTCGCCCTAATCTCGCTGGCGGGAATTACACCTGTGATGACAAACACCCCCAACAGGAGAAGAAGGCTGAAACTGATACTCCAAGCAATCCAAAGCCAAGCGATCTGCCTTGACAGCCACTTAAGTTCACTTTGTTGCATTGCTCAGTTCCCACCTCCATCAAAAGTGGCTTTGTAAAGATCCGGCAAAAGGTCGCAATGAGCGAGTTGGGCAGGGTTTCTAAACCCTGCCGACTTTTTCGCTGGCGCGGAAAAAAAATTCCCGTGAGAGCTTCGGTCTTCTATCCACACTGTCTCGGTTTCGCAGCAGTGCACGGAGCAAGGCAAAGTGCCGTCAAGAACGAAACGCGGGACAAAGGGCACAGGATAAGTCACAAAGCCCCCTCACTTTCGCTTTGTGGCCAGTTGTGAACTTTAGCCAACGAGAGCCGAAATTTTCGGCTCTGCGGGTGTTTGCCCTGTCATTGACCAAGCGCTTTCATGACGACCTCAACATCCTTATCGCCGCGTCCTGAAAGGTTTACCAAAACGATGGAATCTTTTGGCAAGTTTTGAGCCAATTGACAAGCATAGGCGAGAGCGTGGGCTGGCTCAAGGGCTGGCAAAATCCCTTCAAGTTTCGCCAGCAACTCAAATGCCGCCAAAGCCTCTTCATCGGTCACAGCAACATATTGGGCACGACCTGTCGCCTTCAAAAAGGCGTGTTCTGGACCGACACCGGGATAGTCAAGTCCAGCGCTTATGCTGTGGGTGTCGCGAATTTGTCCGTCCTCGTCCTGCAGCACGAAAGTTTTCGCACCGTGCAACACGCCAATAGTTCCAGCGCATAAACTTGCAGCGTGCTCACCAGTGTGCAGACCCTTGCCTGCCGCTTCAACTCCGACTAACTTGACTTCCTCGTGGGTGAGAAACTCCCAGAAAATCCCAATTGCGTTGCTTCCACCACCAACACACGCGACGACATAATTGGGCAATCTTCCCTCCCGCTCAAGGATCTGTTGTTTCGCCTCTCGCCCTATCACCGATTGAAAGTGACGAACCATTTTCGGGAACGGGTGCGGACCCGTAACGCTGCCGAGGATGTAATGTGTTGTGCGAACATTGGTGACCCAATCCCGCAACGCTTCGTTTATTGCGTCTTTTAGGGTTTTGCTTCCCGACCGAACAGGCACAACCTCAGCGCCCAAAAGTTTCATCCGGAAAACATTGAGCCTTTGCCTCTCCATGTCCAACTCGCCCATGTAAATGGTGCATTTAAGCCCCAAAAGGGCAGCAGCAGTTGCGGTGGCGACGCCGTGTTGACCTGCCCCCGTTTCGGCGATCACACGAGGTTTGCCCATCCGTTTCGTCAACAGCGCTTGTCCAATCGTGTTGTTGATTTTGTGTGCTCCCGTGTGAGCCAAATCTTCGCGCTTGAGGTAGATTTTCGCACCACCGATGTGTTCGGTCAGCCGTCGGGCGAAGTAAAGGGGTGTCGGTCGACCAGCATAATCTCGCAAAAGGTTGTCAAGTTCCGCTTGAAACTCGGCATCGCGAATGGCTTGTTCGAATGCTTCCGCAAGTTCTTCAAGCGGGTGCATCAAAGTTTCCGGCACGAACCGACCACCGAATTCTCCAAACCATCCACGCTCGTTTGGGTATGCGTCCCAAGCAATTGCGCTCATGAGCCATCACCTTTTAAAGCCGTTCGCCAGGTTTTTAAGGGCATTCCAAAATTGTGGCACTCGCTCTCGCACATGAAAGCTCGGAAACTTTCGGGAACCTCGCTAAGCGCAGCTTCGTTCTTTTAGTGGTGACACGACTTTTTCAAGACAGCAAAACAAGGGGGCGAATTGTAGATGCGAACTTACCAATTGCCGGTTACGCCCGTTCGCATCCACTTGACAGATTGCATCATAAAACCCGATGCTCGCTTAGTCCCCGGCACAAACTTTTCGCGCCTTAAAGCCTTCACCATTGTTGAGTTGCTCGTGGTGATCGCGATTATTGCTATTTTGGCGGCAATTTTGTTTCCCGTTTTCGCCCGCGTGCGCGAGAAAGCGAGAATGACCGCGTGTTTGAGCAATTTGAGGCAACTGGGCATGGCATGTAAGTGCTACAGCAACGATTGGGATGAAACCTATCCTGTAGACCGATTCCATTGCAACTCCTACCGCACCCCCGGCAACTACGGACCGGTCATTGACCCTGGGTTCCCCGGTTGCCCAACCACCGACCGATTGGAGCGGTTTGTCAACCCTGTGCAGGTGTATGTTCGAAACAGCGGAGTTTGGTATTGCCCCGGCGCTGCTTTGTGCGCTCAATGGGACCCAACAATTTTGAAAACTGAAAAGAACTGGCAAGTAGGCAACATAAGTTACCATTTCTGGTCTTGGTCGGAGCGCTACCCTGCCTTTTATCCGCCTTATTCGCCACCCATAGCCGCACAAGTTTTCATCCCAAGAACTTTACGGGAGGCAACTGCATCACCTGACAGTTGGGTTTTGACCGATTGGTTTTGGCCTCGAGCACCCTATTTCCCGCACGGTTATGAGCATGCTTTGACTTTGCTTTGTGCCCGAATGGACGGGCGGGTTGCTGTCTTTCACGGTCGCCCCGTTGACAATTTCAAGTGAACCCTCGTCGCTGACAGGAACTTTCCTGTCTTCAACACTCGTTCTTATTCTGTGACCAGACTGTTTCTTCTGGTTTCCGCGCCTTGAACGGAGGTGCCAACGATGGTTACCAACTTGCTGCCAGTAAGTTTTGTGGTGGCGATTTTAGTGATAGTGGCAATGGCTCAAAACTTGTCGCCAAAAGTTGAACCATTCAGCCCCACAACTCGCTCAAACCCAGTCACTTACGACATCTCCGCCCAGTTGGTCTTCACCGCTCCCGTCGGGACAAAAGTCGCCCATGTCTGGATCGTCAAGCCGCCCAATGATGCCGGGCAAGAACTATTGGACTTTGAGACCGAACCCAAGCCCACACTGGAAGCTCCAGACCCCCTTTACGGCAATCAACTTGTCTACTTCCGTTTTGACGAACCCGACGGTGCGCAAGTAATCCGATACCGACTGAAAGTAAGGGTATGGGAATTGCACTGGAGCCTCGACCCATCAAAAGTGACATCGTATCGCAAAGGACCAATGACCGAATGGCTCAGAAGCGAAAGTCGCATCATTGTTGACGACCCCCGCGTCAAAGCCTTAGCTCGAAAAATTGTCAACGGTTCAACCGAACCTTTCGAGCGAGTGAGGCGAATTTTGGAATTCATCGTAGACTCAATGACCTACTCCCACGGTGAGTGCTCCCTTCAAGCCAGCGCCTTGCACGCCTTGATTAGACGAGTTGGACATTGCAGCGATTATCACGGCTTCGCGACAGCTTTGCTTAGGAGCTTGGGGGTTCCAGCCCGCGTCGTTTACGGCATTAACCCACACAAGCGTCGCTCCCCTTCTCACTGCAAGCTGGAAGTTTTCCTGCCCCCTTACGGCTGGGTCCCCTTTGACCTTTCAGAAACAGACAAAGTTTTGGAGCAGTTAGCGAAGAGCGACTTGCCTGAAAGCGTAAAGGCACGAAAGCGCAATGAGATTTTGCGTTGGCTTTTCAGCGGTTTCCGAGACAACACTTGGTTCAGAGTCACAACCGGCACCGACTTCCCCGTTGTCCCCGCTGTTGCTCCCAACCCGCCAGTTATTCGCACCGCTTACATCGTTTGCGACGATAAAATTTTGCCCGACCCTGACCCCGCCAACCCCAATCGCATGGAATTTGCTTGGCAGTTGGTGTGGAACTCAAAGTCCGATAAGCCCGTCGCTTATCCTTGGTCACTGTGGTTAAAGCCGTGATGAGATTTTTGTTTTTGCGGAACTTGAAGCAATTAGGTTATCGCACAGCGGTCAAGGCGCGGAGGTGGCAATCGTGTTAACTCGCAAGTTGGTAGCAGAATTTGTGGGAACTTTCGCCCTGGTTTTCATCGGCTGTGGCTCCGTCATCGCCGATAGCATCACCGACGGCAAAGTGACGCCTGTCGGAATTTCGCTGGCTTTCGGGTTGACAGTCATGGCAATGATTTACGCAACGGGACATATTTCAGCAGCCCACTTCAACCCGGCGGTCACTATCGGTTTCGCTGTCGCAGGTCGGTTCCCTTGGCGTTATGTCCCCCATTACTTGTTGGCGGAATTTTCTGGGGCGATTTTCGCCAGTTTCCTCCATTGGGTGCTCGTTTCAAGTTTCGCGTTCAATGTCAACTTCGGGGCAACCGTGCTGGGCGAGGGAATCTCTTTCAAGCAAGGCTTCGCCCTTGAAGTCATCTTGACATTTTTCCTGATGTTCGTCATCATGGCAGTGGCGACAGATAAGAGAGTGCCATCGGCAGCATCGGGGTTAGCAATAGGGATGACAGTGACTTTCTGCGCTTTGGCGGGTGGAGCATTGACGGGGGCATCCATGAACCCGGCAAGGTCGCTTGCACCGGCGTTGTTTGCTTCAGCAGCAACGAAAGTTCCTTTGCAGCAAATTTGGCTTTACTTGATAGCGCCGGTTGTAGGCGCTGCAATTGCAGCAAAAGTTTACGAGTTTTTGCGACCGGAAGAATTCGCCCGGAAGGGAGCACCTGAAGACCTGATGGAGGAAGTTGCTGTTCAGCCTTGAATGCAGGGGAGAGGGTGAAATCTGAGCGAATAAAACCGAATAGCGGCAGCTGAAACCCGTTGCTTTCAACGGGAGTCCGCTTTAGCGGGCTTTGGCTTTAAGCCCCTGAATCAAATCGGGGACAAACTTTCAAGGAGGTGCGTTTTTGGATGGCAAATCAATTGCAAAAGCCAAAAGAGTTGCACTCCCAAAAGCCAGTTCGCGTTATCTTCACTGGCGGGTTTTTGGGCGCAGGTAAAACCACGGCGCTCGGGTCAATAGCGAGAAAATTGCTCCAACAGGGCCTGACAGTTGGTTTGGTCACTAACGACCAGGCGGCGAATTTGGTTGACACCGCAATTGTCGGTGAGTTGGGTGTTCCCGTTGCGGAAGTTGCTGGGGGTTGTTTCTGTTGCAGGTTCACCGACTTGGTTGACGCCACAGAACAAATCCTCGCTAAAAACCCAGATGTCCTTTTGGGTGAACCGGTCGGAAGTTGCACCGATTTGGCTGCAACAGTTGTTAACCCACTCAAACTCTTTTACGGCGACATCTTCCGAATTGCACCCTTTTCGGTGCTCGTTGACCCTCAAAGGGTGCAGGAGTTCGTTTTGAAAGAGGCACCAACGCGATTCCCAGAAGAGGTCTCCTACATCTTCAGGAAGCAACTTGAGGAGGCTGACATAATCGTGCTCAACAAAATTGACACCCTTTCACCCGACGAAGCCGACCGAATGTTCAATGCCCTGAAGGAGTTGCAGCCCAATAAGCCCGTCTTGAAAGTTTCAGCGCTGCGCGGCGATGGCGTTGATGAATGGCTCCAAATGCTCATGAGCGATGCACCCGCAGGCTCTCACATTTTGCGCGATATTGATTACGACACTTATGCGAAGGGCGAAGCGGTTTTGGGATGGCTCAACGCTACCGTTAGGCTCGTTGGCTCGCCGAAATTTGATGCCGACCGATTCGCCAAAGCGATGATGAGTGAGCTGCAAACTGCCGTGAACTCTCGCGACGCTGAAGTGGCTCACTTGAAGTTTTTGCTGACCAGTGGAATGCAAATGTTGCGCGGGCATTTGACCAAAGCCGACGCGGAACCAAGTTTCGTCGGCGAGTTAGGTGAAGTTGTCGAAGCAACTTTGGTCCTCAACGCGCGAGTGGCGCTATCACCCGAAGCGCTCAGCAGCATCGCAACACAAGCGATTTTGAACGCAGCAAAAACTGTCAATGCCGAAGCGGAGATTTTGAGCATCCAATCCTTCAGCCCGCCTTACCCGCGACCCCCGTATCGGTTAAGCGAGCCCGTCTGAAATTGGGGGAAGTTTGCTTTTCAGGCGCACCGGATTTTAGTTTCGTGGTAACTTTGCACCTAACTCGTCTTTCCAATCCGCTCAGGTTGACGAGGCTGATGCAGACAGCTCAAAATTGCTACTCCGCCTCGCAGCTAATCATGAGCCCATCAAAACTTTCGGAACCGTTCTTTGGGCGCGTTGCAGATTGGACATCGGTCGGGTGGCTCCCCTTCAACCGTGTGACCGCAGATTTCGCATATGTAAATGTCGCCTATTTCGGCATCCTTGCCAGCCTCAATCGCTTCCTTAGCCTTGCGGAACATTTCGGCGTGAATTTTCTCCGCCTCCATCGCCCAATTTGCGCTTCGCTCAGCAGCTTTCTCGTTCTGCAACTTCGCAACTTCAACATAGACTGGATACATTTCTTCAACTTCAAAAGTTTCGCCTTCAATCGCCTTTGCGAGGTTGTCGGCTGTCTTGCCGATTCCGCCGAGCGCCCTCAAATGGTTCGTTGCGTGGACTAACTCGGCAAAAGCTATCGCTGTGAACAACCTCGCGACATTTTCAAACCCGTGTCTTTTTGCTTCTTCTGCGTAAATGAGATAGCGGGTGTGAGCCTGACTTTCGCCAGCGAACGCTGCCTTCATGTTCTCTTCCGTCATCTTCCTCACTTCAACTCACCCCCAAGCAAATTTGCCCTTGCACCAAATTTTAGGGCTGAAAACAACTGAAACCGCTGTAGGGGCAGACCTTGACAAGGCAAACCCATCGGGCTTTTGCGCCGCTCCCACCCGCTTCATGGCTGACAACAAAGCTAAGGCACGATTTGAAACCGTGCCGACCAAACTCTTGAGCCAGCAAAATTCCCGTGCTAACGGAAAGAGCGGGTTTGAAGACCATGCACCGCTTGTTTTGGCGAAAAATTTGAACTTTTTGATGGGCTGCTGCATCAAAGTGATGGAAGCGGGAAATTGGAAGCTCACTAAAAGGCAGGCGAGAAAAAGTGCAATTTGAAGCTGGTGCCAAGCTGAAGGTTTTTGCGCTGCCAAGGGAATCGGAAGAAAGCGATTTGCTGAGTCGCCGCCAAACCGGAAATGCGGAAGCGTTTGCTCTATTGCTGCAAAGATACCGCAACCGAATTTTCAACTTGGCTTGGCAGTTGCTCGGTGACCGAGATGAAGCCGAAGATGTCGCCCAAGAAACTTTCCTTCAAGCCTTTGAGCACTTGCATGAGTTTCGTGGTGAATCTCAAATTTCCACTTGGCTCTACCGCATCGCTGTCAACGCCTGCAT
>JANZZQ010000092.1 GCA_026419315.1 Armatimonadota bacterium
GCCAAGATGTCGGTGAAAATTTGGTCGCCAATCATAACGGCTTGTTGAACTGTCAACCCTTTCCATTCCAAGTAGCGGCGGAAAACATAACGCCTCGGTTTGCCCGCCGCTGCGATGCCGATGATACCCAACGCTTCTGCGACTTGCGCGACCCTTCCACGAAATCCCGCATTCGAGACGATCACAACTTGAAAGCCTTTCGCTTTCGCTTCTTCAATCCAGCGCCTAACAGGTTCGCTGACTTCTCGGCTTCCCCAAGGGGTGAGCGTGTTGTCCAAGTCAACAAAGATGACACGGATGCCGCTTTGCCAAAGTTCGTTCAAAGGTATGTTGGTGATCTCACTCACACACCAATCTGGGCAAACGAATTGAAGCAACCTTCTAAGAAGCGAACAAGCCATCAAACCCTCACTCCACCAAACCATAGTTTCACAAAGAGTTTGACGACCATCAAAGCGAAAGGCAAGGTTTGAGTCGCTGTGAGGCAAAGTTTCTCGTGCGAACGGAAGGGGTGGCGAAAATTCCAAAAGATTGGGGCAAAACCGCGAAAAAACGATGGAGCGGGCGACGGGACTTGAACCCGCGACTTCCACCTCGGCAAGGTGGCGCTCTACCTCTGAGCTACGCCCGCTCCTTTCTGGCACACTTAAGTATAGCACAAAATGGCACTATTGTTGAGGGCGCAAGGATTGGCGTAAATTCTCCGCTAATCGGGTCAACTCCGGCAAAGTCAGTGTTTCGCCTCTTCGTTCCGGGTCTATCCCACACCCTTGTAGCAGTTTCTTCAAATGCTCCTTTGAGAGTGCGAACCGAATGTGCAAAGCGTTGACAATGGTTTTTCGCCTTTGCACCAGAACTGCTTCAGCAACCTTGAAGAACCAACCCTCGTCCGAGACATCAACACGGGGTTTCGGCAGAAACTGCAACTTGACGACTGACGACCAAACTTCAGGCTCAGGGTAAAAACTTGTCGGCGGGAGGTTGAAAAGGATGCGGGGCTCAGAGTAAAACTGGACCGCTATGCTCAAGATACTGTATCCTTCTTCGCTCGGTTTAGCGACCATCCGCTGGGCAACTTCGCGCTGAACAGTCACAACCGCCAACTTAAACAAATGTCTTTCTCTCATCAGCCGCATAAGAAGCGGTTTGCTGATCGCATACGGTAGGTTGCTGACAAACTTCCAACATTCGATTTGCTTGTGCTCACTGAGCATTTCCGCCCAATTTGCTGTTAACGCATCATCGCAGATCAAGGCGACATTTTGATGAGGGGACAGCAAGGATTGAGCCACAGAGAACAGGCGCTTGTCCTTTTCAACCGAAACGACGACTTGACATTTTTGAGCCAAAGCGGCTGTCAGTGCCCCAAAGCCCGTGCCAACTTCAAACGCTCCATCTTCGGGTTTCAACTCGGCAGCGTTGACAATTCTCTCAAGCGCTGACTTGTTGACGATAAAACTCTGCCCCATCGCTTTTGATGGGCGAATCTTATGTTCAAGCAACAGCCGCTTGACAGTTCCGACCGAACAGAGTTTGGATGGGTCAGAGACGGTGATTCTTCGCTCCATCGGTTTTTTCACCACCTCGCTTGACAATTTTGCCTCTCTTCTCTGTCCGCCGACTATCTTTTCGCTCTCTTCACTGTGCCGTAACTGTTGAATGTGTTAGCGTTTGGTTGTCAACGCCGCGAAGGCTTTGTGCGTTCGGGCTCGAAAGTTCAAATTTTGCTAACCCTCAATAGGGTTCGGCCAGATTGAATGGGGTGAGGATAAAAAGAGGGTCAAGGGCGGAGGCTACAAGAGGGAAGTGGCAAATGAGCGGGCTATCAGGGATCAGGGTGCAGGTGGAAAGGCAGAGCTGCGGAAATTGAAATTGTAGGCACCCGGCTTCTAATCTACCCGATACGCCCCAACGAATTGACAGATAGGTTAGCTGGGAGCCGGTAGATGGTTGGAGTTCAAAGGAAATCGCGAACAAAGCCGGAAAGTTATCGCTACAGGGGGAGACGGTTCACGGGGGATTGCTCCGGCTCTAAAGCGCCCCAAAAGTCTACGGCTCCATGTTTGCAGATTTGACTTCAGAGCAAAAAGTTGCCGCGCGGCTCATTGGCTAAACCTCTGGCATGCTTGACCTTTCGAGATCGTGGAAACATTTGGATTCCATGGCAAGACGCGAAACTTCCCTGCAAGGCTGTGACGGTAGAGCAGTAATTTCGGGGCTTTGCGGAGTAGATGTTATTTTGTGGGGCGGATGGTGTCTTGCATGAGGAATCGTCGGAAAAATCGGCGATTTGAAAAGAACTTAGCCGCTCCTCACACCCAAAAGTTCAACCCCCGAATTTTTGTCAGCGTTGGCATTTGTCGGCGCAGTTGGAGCCGTGCTATACCCTTGTTTATCCCGTTCGTTTTGGGGCGTTACAATTTTCGGCATGGAGGTGAACAAGATGGAGTTCAATGTTCAAGTTAGCGAACATGTTTTGCCGAACGGGTTGAAACTTCTGATTGCGCCAAGCCATCAATCCCCTGTCGTCAGCGTTTGGGCATTCTACCGAGTTGGTTCGCGACACGAACAGGTGGGCACCACGGGCATTAGCCACTGGGTCGAGCACATGCTTTTCAAGGGGACTCCAAAGTTCCCGAAAGGACAAATTGCCCGATTGGTCCAAAAGCACGGTGGAACTTTGAATGGTCACACGACCTATGACCACACCGCTTACTTTGAAACGCTACCAAAGGAAAATTGGCTCATCGCCCTTGACATAGAAGCCGACCGAATGACCAACGCTCTGTTTGACCCTCAGGAAACCGAGTTGGAACGGGGCGTGGTTTTGAGCGAGTCGGAGATGTATGAGAACCATCCCGAATATCGGCTCTTCACAGAGGTTCTCGCTGCGGCGTTTCAAATTCACCCATACCGAAATCCGATTATCGGCTGGCGCTGCGATTTGGAAAGGATGACGCGAGACGACCTTTACGAACACTACTGTCGCTTTTATGCCCCCAATAACGCTTTTCTCGTCTTGAGCGGAGACATCACTTTTGAGGAGGCATTGCCTGAAGTTGAGAAGCGATTCGGTGAGTTGCAACCAAGCCAAACTGCCAAGGTTCCGGAGGTCAAGGAACCAAAGCAGAGGAGCGAGAGGAGGGTGCGGGTTAAAGGACACGGAGAATTGCCATTGTTGATGATGGTGTTTCACGCCCCAACTTACGACATGGTGAAGGACGAAGGTCGCAAGGCTAATGACGGTGACGAAACGCTTGTGCCGTATGCATTGCACATACTTGCGGATGTTCTCGGGCGCGGTCGAACTTCCCGGCTTTACCGCAGGCTCGTTGAGGCGAAAAAGGCTTTGAGGGTTTGGGTCGACAACTCAATCTACAAAGAGGCTGCGCTTTTCTCGGTGTTTGTCACCTTGACAGATCAATCCTCTCTGCAGGAAGTTGAGGATATAGTTTGGTCAGAGCTCGTTCGCTTGACGGAAACCCCTCCTGAGCAGGAAGAACTGGAACGGGTTTTGCACATGGAGCAAGCGGATTTCCTGCGTTCGCTTGATGGGGCGACCGAGCGGGCATACCAAGTTGGAGCGCACGAAATCTTGGGTGATTGGAAGTTGATTAATGCCTATTTGCCCAACTTGCAAAAGGTCACGCCCGATTTGCTCGTCAAAGCCGCAAAGCAAGTCTTCGTTGAAACGAACCGAACTGTCGGATGGTTTGAACCCGTCAGTCGTTGACATAAAATGTAGCGTTCCTCCAAGCCAACGCTTTCAAGGATTTCGGTGAAGCTTCGAGTTGAACTGTGCGCTTTAAAAATCGCCGATTGGCTTTCAGCACTACGCAGGGAACACCTTAACCTTCCTGAACCTTGCCGGTGCTGCGCCGTGGGACATTTCCGCCCTTTGCGGAGGCTGACCTTTGCCGCAGTTTGGAACCCCCCAAAGCACAAATTCGCTCTCGCCACAGATGAAATCGCACGAGCGCCAGAACTCCCAAGTTATGCCCGCATAGCATGGGTTCTTGACCATGCGAATTTTCTTGCCGTCTTTGATTTCCCAACCGATTTCGCATCCAAACTGAAACTGCACCCTTTGGTTGTCAATGCTCCAACTTCGGTTGACAGCCATCAGGACGCCGTGTTTGGTATCAGCGATTAAGTCGTCCAGAGTTCCTTGTTGGGGCATTAGACTGATGTTGACCATGCGTATGATGGGCAGGTTCTGCCAACCGTCAGCCCTCATGCAACCGTGACTCCGTTCCGCACCCAGCCTCGCAGCGGTCTCACGAGATGTCAAGTAGTCAACCAAGATCCCGTCTTTGACGAGATGCCAACTTTGAGCCTGAACTCCTTCGTCATCGTAGCCAAAAGTCGCAAGCCCGCCGGGCGAAGTTGCATCGGCGACGATGTTGACAATTGGTGAGCCATACTGAAAGCTGCCCAACTTCTCCGGTGTCGCGAAGCTCGTGCCCGCGTAATTTGCTTCCGAACCAAAGACTCGGTCTAACTCAAGGGGATGTCCGACTGATTCGTGAATTTGCAATGCAAGTTGAGAGCCATCCAAGATCAAGTCAAGTTCACCTTCAGGGCAAGGGTCTGCTGTCAGGAGCGCTCGAGCTTCCTCCGCGATCTGCTCAGCATGGTCAAGCAAACGCAGCTCTTCAATGAGTTCGTAACCTTTGCTCATGAATTGACCGCCGTGCGACTGAGGATACGAACGAACTTGCAAGTCGCTCCCGTCAGTCGCTTGAGCCTGAATCCCCGCACCGCTTCGGGTGAGTATCTGTTCAATGAGTGCGCCTTCAGTGCTTGCAAACCATTGATGTTTTCGCTGGAAACTCATCCAACCCACAGCAACCTTAACTTCAGGGAACTTCCTCATCATTTGAGTGCACTGTCTCAAAGTTTCAACCTTTCGGTCAAGTGGAATTGTGAACGGGTCAACAACGATCGGGGTTTCCCAAAAGGCGACATGGGGTGGCTCGGGTGCGAGGGTAACTTCACGCTCCTTCAAGGTCGCGCTAGCTCGAGCAATCTCAACAGCCTGAGCGATACATTTGTCAAGCGCTTCAGGTGAGACATCACGGGTAGCAGCGAAGCCCCAAGCC
>JANZZQ010000093.1:0-255 GCA_026419315.1 Armatimonadota bacterium
GTTCCAATCTCGTTCGGCGTTTTCAACGCTGCCGTATTGCTCAATCAGCCACATTCGCCATTCAGCATCGTGCCTTCGCCTTTGGTTGTAACCGCCCCAATGCGGCTCCCACGCAATGTCGTAAGCGAACATAGCAGGTTGATTCGCCAAATCCGCCGCTTCAATCAACTGCCGAACCAAATCGGGTTGAAAGTGAAGCGGATGAGCGCCGGCAATGAACAAATTGACCTTGATGCCGTGTTCGTGACATCGGCG
>JANZZQ010000093.1:265-5100 GCA_026419315.1 Armatimonadota bacterium
GTTCATCCCTATCTCGCGCAAAATTCGTAAATCCTGCTCAACGAGTTCAGGGTCGTAGTTTGTCGGGTCAAGCCAGTGTCGCCAGTAATCGCTTTGTTCCTGCCCCGCAACGTAACGAGGCCAGTAGTTAACGCCAAAGGCAAACCAGCGGCGTTCTTCGGGGACGGGGGACGAGGGGCGAGTGACGCGGATGGTGAAATGACCGTTCTTGACAGTTATTTTGTCTGCTTCGGTGACTTTCGGGCGCTCAGTTACGACAAACTCGTGTTGCAGTTCGTCGGCGACTTGACCGGCTAGAAGCAGTTGCACTTTGACCGCAAATTTGCCAGCAGGCAGTGAAGGCAAGTCGTGAGAAAATGTCGCCAAACTTCGCCCGTCTAATTTCGCTGTTTCCGTGCGCTCATAGGTGACTTGTCCATTCTGAACGATGGCAAAACGAACGCTCACTTCTTTTGGCGCTTCAGCATCATTGACGATAACTGCACCGACTTTCGCGCGCTCATCAGCATAGGCAGTAAACTTGTCCGTTCCCGCTTCAAGAAGCCAAACGCCGTTGCTCCAAAAGTTGAAGGTTCGCTTCAAGGCAGTTTGCACAACTTGCCAATTTTTCAGCCAAAAAGTTTCATCGGCTGAACCGAAAACGAGCCAAGATGCGTTTGGGTAAGGCAAAGATGAGCAACGGACAAGCCAAACAAGTGCGCCACGCTCAATGCCTCTGCCATCGTCAACATTCGTCAATGGCATCCATCGCATCACTTTCTCGCCATTTGTGAAGCCAATTCCTCGCCATCTTGGGATAGGAGCAACAGCATCTTTCAGATTTCCGATTTGCTGACCTACTGAACTGTCCATCTGCCGAACTGTTGATTTGCCCATCTGCCCACTTGCCGACTTTTCTGTCTCTGTGGGAGCATCATTTTCCTTGTCCCATGTCCCTTGCCCCATGTCCCACTTCAGTGGATAGAGTTTGTAAACGGGCGAGAGTGCTTCCAAAACTGGCGGAACAAAATCAACGACGACATCGCCAAACGGGTCGGGAGCAGTTCCAATGCCTGCAACCCAAATCGTGTGATTGCCGTGAGGCATCGGCGCTTCCATGCCCAAAACGAGCGCTTTCGCATTTTGTGGGTTGAAACGGTCGCCTGCAAATCCACGCTTGCCACGAGTTGGACTATCTTGACGAAAGACGAAATCTCGTGGCGACAAAACGATGAGCCGCCATTCAGTTGTCAAAGGCACATGAGCAAACCAGCGAGTTCCATCGGCTTCACGCCATTCAACGAGCAACGACTTAGTTTGCGGAGCACCTTTCGCCCAAAGGCAAGTTAGTGAGTGCCCTTGTGGAAACGGCGACTTTTCAAACTCGCGAACGAAAATTGACCAACCTTTTAGCGTGAAGTCCATTCGCAATGCGTTATGCGCAAATCGCAAACCGTGAACAGCCTCAAGGCTCAATCGGTCAGAGACATCGGGATGGCTAACATGATGCCGCCATCGCTTCAACTCATTTGCGTCCAAACTCTCAAACAGAAACTTTTTCGGTTTCGTCTGTTTCCGCTCCGCTTCCATCTCTTGTTCCGAAATCCAATCTCGTCCCTCGTCCCGCGTCCCTCGTCCCACCTTGACCAAAGGTTCTGCGAAAATCGGCGCACCGAACACGATCAACTTTCCACCTTGTCGCAAAAAATCTGTCAACGGTTCTTTTGCCGAAACGGGCAATCGTTTTCCGTTTGGGAAGGCGATGACACCTGCTTTCGTTTGCTGCCACCAATTTGGGTTGGCGATTTGGTCAAGTTTCACCGTTTCAGTTTTGATGCCCAATCGCTTCAGTTCGGTTGCCAATCGCAGCGCCAATTTCGTGTTGCCCATTGATGTGTCTCGGACAATAACTGCTTGCTTCAAATCTCGCACCGATACCGCCTCGCTTTCGTGAGCCGTTTGTTTTGCGTCAACGAAAGTTGCAGCCATCCCTTGAACATTCAAAGCCAACCAACCTGAGCGGACAATGGGGGCGTTGTCAAGGGCGTAAATTCGCTGCCAAAGGAGTTCGCCATCAAGACTGAAAACTTCGCCGGCAATAATGTTACTCGTAAGGGCAGGCTTTAACCCGCCCAAAGAAAACCTTTCGGACAAGTTAGAACCTGCCCCCAAGGTGATGCGGAGCCGATAAGGTGTTTGCCACTGCCAAACAAAATTCGGGTTGAGTTCACCAACAACTTTCAAGCGAAGTTCACTTTGAGCCTGCCAAACGCCAGCGTTCATTGCCACCAGTTCGGCGTAGCGGGTTTTCCCGTCGGGAGCTTCAACCAAAGCAATTCTCCAGTAGTTGCCGCTGTCTTGGAAAACGCAAAGCCCTGCTGAGGCCCAACCAGAACCCATGCCAGCCCGCCCCAACGGCGTCATGGTCACTTCAACGGTTTGCCCTTTTGCGTGACGGCTGAACACTGCGATGGCAAAACCGCCTGCGCCTCGTCCGAACAAACTTTTGTCAACCTCTCTCCATTCGCCACCAACGAAACGCCATTGGGCTGAATTGGGGTTTGCCAACACCAATGAAGCCGCCAACAGCAAAATGCTCCTCATGTCTCTGCCCACCCTTCCCAGTTTTGCCTTTCCTGTTTGCCCCAAAACGAGAGCTCATTGTTGGCGCAGCAAAAGCCTTGCCTTCACAAACTGCGCCCCTTGCTCTAAAGGCAACTCCTTGGACAAAACGGATTTTAAGTTCGCAGCGTTGGGCTCTACAGGTTCATTCCCATCTGCCCACTCGCCCTCAGCACTTTGCACATCGCACCAACCTTTGAGCGTTACCTTTAATGTTGCCCGAAGCGTTCCCAGTGCAGAACTTCGTTAAGGGGGCGTTTTTCTTTCGTCGGTTGCTCTGCCGGGTAGCCCATCGCGATCAAGCTCACTAACTTGTAACCCTCAGGGACACTCAGAAGTTGACGAATCGGTTCAGCGTAATGCTTTTTGTCCCCTGCAACCCAGCATGTTCCAAGCCCGTAAGACCAGGCTGCAAGCAAAATCGCCATCGTCGCAGCGCAACCGTCCTCAAGGTAATACTTCGTGTCCTTGCAGAAGACGGCGATACAAACAGGGGCAGTAGCTATGAACTTCCCGTAGTCGGTTAGGTCAGCAATTTTCTTTCTCGTCCCTTGCTCGGTCACGACGACAAATTCCCAAGGTTGGATGTTAATTGCTGATGGCGACATGCGAGCGCAATCAATGATGTCGGCAATGATCTCTTTAGGCACAGGCTTGTCCTGATAGGCTCGGACACTTCGCCTCGTCTTCAGACACTCGCGGACATCCATTCTCCCCTCACCCCTTCACGCCTCAGTTTTATCATCCGCCAAAATTGGCGGTTGAGTTTCGCTAATCCGCTGCAAGCTATCCCACTGTTCCTCAAGCCACTTGACAAATTGCCTTTGCCACTTCGTGAAAAGTTTCAGTTGCCACCAACCGTAGAGCCTCATCGCAACCGAGACGAGTTCTCGGGTGTGAAAGAGTTGACGGACAAATTCGGTCAACTTTCCCCTCAGCACCGGCAAAAAAGCCTTTGACACATCTCTAACCCAGTCCCATAAGGCGATGCAGTAATGGGCAATTGCTGTCAAGCTGTAAAAGACTTTCATCGCTTTGATCGCAGCCAACTGTAGCGTGACTGGGGACATTTTCGCCGGTTTGAAGACAACGTGGTGACCGTCGTAGTGTCGCCAGTCTCTTGTCAATATTCGCCCCTCGCTTTCAAGTCGCTTGAAAAGTTGCGTTCCGGGAACTGGGGTTAAGACAAGGAACTGAGCAGTATCAATTCGGTTGCGAAGCGCAAACTTTACCGTCTCTTTGAAAGTTGCCAAGTCATCTGTGTCTGCGCCGAACACGAACATGCCGTGGACTAAGATGCCGTGCTGGTGCAGTAGCCTGATTGCTTCGCGAATTTCCTCAACGGTCTGGCGCTTTCGGTATTCCTTGAGCGTTTTAGGGTTAATGGATTCAAAACCGAGGTATAAGGCGAAACAGCCGCTGCGCTTCATTAAGGGGATCAGGTCGCGTTGCTTCAAGATCAGGTGAGTGTGGCATTGTGCGCTCCAATCCGGGGTTATGCCCTCGCGAAGCATCATCTCAAGCAATGAAGCCATCCGTTCACTATCGGCATTGAAGATGTCGTCGTAAAAGAAGACGCTCTTCGGCTTGAGAAACCTCAACTCTTCCATGACATTTTCGACGCTTCTTTGCCTGAACTTGTGCCCAAACATCTGCGTGACTGAGCAGAAAGTGCAATCGTAAGGGCATCCTCGGGATGTCAGGATTGGGGTGACAGAAATTTTTTCCTTGCCGCGAATTAGCGAAAGGTCTGGAAACGGGAGCGAGTCCAAATCCCGAATCAAAGGTCGCGGTGGGTTGTGAGCGATTTCGCCTTCGTCCCAGAAGGAAACCCCCTTGACGTTGTGTGGCTTGGAACCATTATTCAAAGCCTCCAATAGTTCCACTGCTGTCTCCTCACCCTCACCCCGAACGACGAAATCGGAGTGCTTAAGCGAATCTTGGGGCAAAAAGGTCGGGTGAGGACCACCCATAACAACGGGTATGTTTCGCTCCTTGAAAAAGTGAGCGATTTCGTAGGCCCTGGGTGCTGTGCAAGTGATCGTTGAAATGAAAGCAATGTCGGCTTTGGCTGCTTCGTCCCAGTCAATTGGGGCAAGGTCTTCGCAGAAAATTGTCACATCGTAGCCGTGCCGCTTCAAGACAGCTCCCAAAATCGGCAAGCCTAATCGGGGTAGCTTGACAAAGTTGAAAACATGAAAGCGGGACGAGCGAGGCTCCACCATCACCACTCT
>JANZZQ010000094.1 GCA_026419315.1 Armatimonadota bacterium
ACGCTATCCCAGTCCAAAGGGTGGATATCTACAAATTGCAGCAAATTCGTCCTTATGCCGTTTGCGTTCAGCCTCTCCATCGCTTCAAGGGTCGGACCGAGGGAAGAACCCCAGCAAACAAGTGTCAATTCGGCATCTTCGGGACCGTGAAGTTCAGGCAACTTCATGTCATTGGCAGCAATTTCAAGCCTCTTCATCCTCTTCTGCATCATCCTAACTCTGTTGTCCATTCGCTCCTCCCAATCAATGAACCCTTCCGGCGTGTGTTCCTCACCTGCAACGGAGTAGACAGCTTTCGGGTGACCTGGTGGGATGCGAAGGGAGATGCCGTCTTCAGTGAACTCAAATCGGCGGTAGCCGTCTTTGACCGCGTCCTCAATTTTGTCACTTTCGTGGGGCAAAATCAGTTTCCCCCGGTCAATGTTTTCCGTGATTTTCCGGAAGTCAATTGCATCAATGTCAACGGAACGAAGGGAGTTCGCAAGGAAAGCGTCTGTCAAGACTATAACTGGCATTTGATACTTTTCGGCAATGTTAAAAGCGCGAGCCATTTCGTAGATGCACTGTTCGACCGAACCTGGGGCAATGACAGCGCGAGGGAATTCACCGTGCCCGCTGAAGAGGGTAAACAACAATTCACCTTGCTCGGTTCTCGTTGGCATTCCGGTTGCTGGTCCGGGACGCTGTGCAACAACAAGAACCAAAGGCGTTTCCGTCGAACCTGCCAAACTCAAAGCCTCAACCATCAAACTGAAACCGCCGCCAGATGTGCAAGTCATTGCCCTGACCCCCGCATGGGCTGCACCGATCGCGTGGAGCAAAGCGGAAATTTCGTCTTCAGTTTGACGGACAACGAGGTTGAATTTTCTTGCCTGAGCAAACATAAACTCAAGCAAACTGGAAGCGGGCGTCATCGGGTAACCGCAACAGAATTTGCAACCTGCAGCGATAGCCCCAATCCCAAGGGCTTGGTTGCCGTTGATGACCATCTTCTTCGGAGCGTTGGGGTTGGCCTCAATTTTCCATTCAAACAAGTAAGCGAATCTTCTCCTCGCTTCCTCGTAAGCGGCATTGGCGACTCGGATGTTGCGGTCAGCAATTTCCGAACCTTTCCTCCTGCCGAAACTATCACGGATGATGCTCTCAGGGTAACTCAGGTCAAATTCCAAAATTCCGGCGGCAGCAGCAACTGCAGCAGTGTTCAACATCAACTTGCTGCCACCAAGTTCCTCTGCAAACCTCAAAAGCGGCAGGGGCATCGGGATTATACCTCGCAACTTGATTTCCTCATCGTCCACTTTCAAACCTTCGTCGTAGATGACCGCTCCCCCTTCAACCAACTCGTCAAGGTGTTCCTTAACCGTTCGTTCGTCTAAGGCGATGAGGATTTGAACTTGCGGTTCGTGGGCAAATATGGGTCGTTCGGAAACCCGAACCTGATACCAGTTGTGACCGCCACGAATTCGGGACATGTAATCTTGGACACCGAAGATATGTAAACCAGCGCGGGCGATAGCACGGGCAAACCCCATCCCTGAAGACTCAACCCCTTGCCCTGCTTCTCCGCCGAGTTTTATGTTGACGTTGTTTTTGACCATGGTGATGAGCCCCCTTCCTTCGCGAAATTTCAAAGACGACTTCTCGTTCGGTTTAGCAAATTATGATGCTGACTTCCGGGAAATGACACGCTATGTCCGTGAATGGAACTTTAACGACATGGTGGGGGCGAAAGCTGTCCTTGACGGGTAACGGGCTGGGAGATGCGGGCAAAAGTGAACTGTTGCCAAACCTTCCACGCCTTGCTTTCCGCTTCCGTGTGATAACGCCAGTGATTTTGCAGCAGTATCAGGGCTTGCTGCCAAAGGTTCGGGCGCAGATGAATAGTTTCTATCAGCCTCGGTTGTTGCCACAAGGAGTAAATTGCCTGCAATGAAGCGATGTGGAAAAACTGAACATCTGCGGGCATCTTTGAAACTTGGCACCTATCGCAAATTGACCCACCGACCGATGGGGCAAAAGCAATTTGTTCTTTGTCAAGCTTCGACCCGCATGAGGAACAAGAAAGCAGGTGGGGCATCCAACCCAATCTCCAAAGGAGCCTGATTTGTATCGCAACCAGCCACTTGGTCGGGGATGCACCCTCTTCAAGCCTCCCCACAAACCAGAGAACTTCGTTAAACATCTCCTCGTCGTTTGCCTCCAATGGAACCGTCAGCTCAATCAGTTCGGAGACAATGCAAAACGCGGTTAACGCCAAAGCGTCTCGGCGAATTCGGGTTAGAAGTTGCTCAATCCTGTAATCGGTCACGCGGTCAAACTCCCGGGCACGGGCGAGCCAAAAAGCCGCTATAGTGCCGATTTGAGTTGCTGGTGCTAATCGGTTTTGTGGAACTTGTGCGCCTTGGGCGAGGGCAAAAACTTTGCCCCGCTCTTTCGTCAACAAAACGAGCAACCTGTCCTTCTCTCGCCAAGATGCTGTCCTCAACACAATCGCTTGAACCGGTGCAATTCGCGATAGGAACATATCCCTATCACCATCTGCCAAACGATAACACAACAACTCCGCAATGCTACAATGCAGGTCGGTGATGTGAGATGTGGGTGGACGAGTTACTTAGATGGTTGTCAAGTCCGATTTTGACGCTCGGAAGCGCCAAGCTTTCAACTTTGAGTTTGCTGAAAGGTTTAGTGCTAGTGGTTTGTCTACATTTCGTTGCTAAGTGGATCGGGGCGCTGGCTCAAAGTTGGATTCAAGTCCGCACCACTGTCCCTGAATACACGGCGACCTTACTTGTCCGTTGGATCAAAGTCACTGTTTGGGTCTTTGGTTTGTTTGTAATTGCCGACCTTTTGGGAATCAAGTTCAGTTCGTTCGCCTTTTTTGCCGGGGCTTTAGGCGTCGGGCTCGGTTTCGGTTTGCAAACAATCGTCAACAATTTCGTTAGCGGTTTGATTTTGCTGATGGAGCGAACGATGAAAGTTGGCGATGTGATCGGTGTTGGTGGAGAAATCGGCAAAGTTGTCCACATCGGTGCCCGCGCCACCTTAATTGAAACCCCTCGCGGCTCCGTCATAGCAATTCCGAACTCCCAGTTCATCAACTCCTCCGTCACAAACTGGACCCTTTCGGGGAAAAGCATGAGAGTTCCTGGCCCCGTCACCGGGGACGGCGGTGCTAACGTTGACATTGTTGAAACCACGCTCCTTGAAATTGCTCGCTCCCATCCCCAAATCCTCGCTGAACCTTCGCCCCAAGTTTTAGTAACGAAAATTGGCGACACGTTGGGTTTTGAGCTGCTCGTTTGGGTTTCAGACCCCCTTGACGGTGCCCGCCAGGTCCAAAGTGACCTTTACAGGTCTATCTTGTCCGCTTTCAAAGAGAAGGGAATAGCCTTGCGAGGTTAGGAAGTGCTTCAAACTTAACGCTGAACAAAGAGTTTATGTGACCATTGTCACAACTTCCACTCCCGCACCCGTTCACAATTTTGCCAAAGTGACGAGTCATTGAATCGCAGAGGAGGGTTTTGCATGGACGGGCTGCTTAGGCTCAAAAAGTGGATGACGGCAACGGTGGTCGGGGTTGTTACCGGTTTCGTCGCTTTGGGAACAGTTAGTGCCACACCGCTTTCTATAGCGACCGTTCCTTGGAATGACTTCACTTCAACTTGGGCGCCGACCAATGTTCGGGTTTTGGAGTCTCCGTTTTCCTTCAGCGATGGTGCTTTAGGAAAGGTTGTGAGCATCGCTTACCTTTCTAATGGCGGTGCGGCTAATGGCAAGTGGGTTTACGCATACCAGGTTATCTTTGAGAAAGGCCGGGGGCTTATTACCGCTTTCGCATTAGGACCTTCTCCTGCCTCCATTCAAGTTGGGACACATAACTCGTTCCAAACCAACAAGCCCTCTGGAAATACACAGTTCAGCCAGTTCAGACCGAACGGAATTAGCACTTTGGCGGGAATTTATGACACAACCACGAAAACATACACATGGCTCTTTGCAGGCATATGGTCTGGAGGAAACTCCGTGGTGTTCGGCTATTTCAGCGACCAGGCACCAACATTCGTCCAGGCAAATCTGTTCAAGGGTTTGGCTGGGTTGAGTTCACAGCCTAAAATCCTCGCAGCGTCCCCGGAACCTTCCACGCTCTCCCTTGCAACCATTGGACTTTTGGGGCTTATCGGGTTTAGAAGGCGGCGAAAATGAACGCTCAAATATCGCTCACTCTTTAGGCACGATTTTGACGGCAACTGCATACGACGAAGGCTTCTTCGTTGGTAGCTTAACTCTTAGCCCATTCTCGTCGCGTCGCCATTCAAGCGGTTGGTTATAACCGAGTAATCTGACTTCAGCAATTTCGTCCTCAAGGAGTCTGAGGTTTGTGCTGAGGGATTGAATGACCATCTCCTCGCCAGGGTCGGCGAGCGCAATTGCGTAGAGGATCTTCCCCTTGCAAGTGAAGCGGATGTCCCGACCTGTAAAGGGTGGAGTTTCCAGTTCCTTAAACATGCCGCCGACAACCCTCGTCGGTCCCTCACCGTAAACAATCCATGGCCTCGTGCCGTAAATAGCTTCACCGTTGGTTTCAAGCCACTTGCCAACCTCACGCAAGATTCGTTGTTGCTCCTCGGGGATAGTTCCGTCAGGGCGCGGTGCGATGTTCAAAAGCAAACAACCGTTTTTGCTAACAATGTCAACCAAATCGTCAACGATCGAGTCGGGTGTTCGGTAGTCGTGGTTTTTGATGTAACCCCATGACCGCTTGCAAATTGAGGTATCCGTCTGCCAGAAGAAAGGATGCATCCTGTCAAGTTTGCCCCGCTCAATGTCGAGGACCGCTGTGCCCTCAGGGAATGCGTGGAGTTTGTAGTTTATGGCGACTCCGATACCCCACTCCGCTGCCCGGTTGTAGTAGTAAGCGGCAAAAAGGCGAAGGTAAGGCTCAAAGGCAGAGTGCTGCTCGGCAATATACCAATCAAACCAGAAAACTTGCGGGCGATATTTGTCAACTAATTCACACGCCCTTTGCAGCCATTCCCTCAAGAATTCTTCGTTAGGCAGTGTTTCCTTTGGCTGTGCT
>JANZZQ010000095.1 GCA_026419315.1 Armatimonadota bacterium
CCTTTCCGAGGATGTGGTTGTTCTCAACATTAGCGTTGACTTGCCATTCGCTCAAAAGCGTTGGTGCGGAATAAACAACATTGACCGCATTAAAGTGGTTAGCGACTATCAAGAGCGTGACTTCGGAATCAAATACGGCGTGCTTATCAAGGAACTGAAACTTTTGGCTCGCTCAGTTTGGATTGTGGACAAGGACGGGATAATTCGCTACAAGGAAATTGTGCCCGAAGTGACAAATGAACCGGATTACGACGCAGCAATGGCTGCGCTGAAGGAAATCGTTGAGGCTTGAAAAAGCGACTATGGGTGGGGGCTATGCCCCCGCCCTCTTTGCTTCAACAAAGCCACAAAAGGCTCCCGCCGCAGGAAGTGGTTGCAATGAAACCGGTGGTGGTTCTTTGCGGAACTTTTCCCGGACTTGCCGAGGAGAGACTTGCTGAAGAAACAGAGTTGAGGCGGGTCAACATTGATAAGCGAGAACTAAGCGAAGCCATTTCTGACGCCAACGGTCTGATTTTGCGAAACATGCCCTATATTGACGACGAACTTTTAAGCCGAGCCCCAAAACTCAAAGTCATCGGCAGGTTCGGTGTCGGGGTTGACAATGTTGATTTGGAAGCAGCGAAGAGGCGAGGTGTTAGGGTCGTTTACACCCCCGGCGTCAACGCTGACGCGGTCGCTGAGCACACATTTGCGCTCCTGTTGGCGTTGGCGAAACGGCTGCGTTTCTGGCACGATGCACTGCTTGGCGGGGAATATCGGTTGCGTTGGACGGAGCAAAGTTTTGAGGTGCAAGGTAAAGTGCTTGGGATTATCGGGTTCGGTTACGTCGGAAGAGCCGTTGCTCAAAGGGCAAAAGCCTTCAAAATGCATTTGCTCGTCTATGACCCGTTCGTCCCACCGGAAACGATAACTTCCTTTGAAGCCGAAAGCGTTCCTTTGGATGAACTTTTGCGCCGAAGCGATTTCGTCACCCTTCATGTCCCCTTGACAGAACAAACGAGGGGTTTAATCAACCGGGAGAGATTGGCGTTGGTGAAGCGAGGTTCATTTTTGGTCAACACATCTCGCGGTGAGGTTTGCGATTTGGATGCCCTTTACGAAGCCCTCCAATCAGGTCAGTTAGCGGGCGTAGCTTTGGATGTCTTTCCGAATGAGCCACCAGATATCAGTCATCCCATTTTCAGCCACCCGAATTTTGTCGGAACCCCCCATGTCGCCTCCCACACACCCGAGACCCTCAAACGGATGGCTTTGGTTGTCGTTGAACAAGTTTTAAAGGTCTTGAGGGGCGAAGAACCAGATTTCGCAGTGGTGTGAGTTAGCGAACCGTCATGGGATAGAAAGGCTGCTTGGACCGCCTTCCTTCTCCGCCAACTTGCGCTGCTTTTCTGCTAAATCCTTGCGACCGAGTTGTTCAAAATAGTTGGCGAGCATGAGCCTCTGTCCGGGGGTGGGGCTTGATTCCGCCACCTTCAAAAACGCCTTCAATGCAGCCTCCTTCTTGCCCTGCAACATCAAAATGCTGCCAAGTTGGATGTGAAGGTCATTGTCGTCAGAATACTCCAAAGCCTTGCGAATTTCCCTCTCCGCCTCTTTGAGCTTTCCCTGCCTTAAGTAAAGGCTTGACAGCCGATAGTGGAGCAGGTCGGGGAACAAGAAGTGGCGATAACGAGCGTCTGGGTTTTCACTGGCAATTTTCACCGCTTCCATCAAGAATTTGATGGCTTCTTCGGTCTTCCCTTCCCGCTCGGCGGTAATGGCTTTCAATTCCGGGTCGTAAATTTCAATCCTTGCGCTTTCCCTCAAGTCCCTGAGCAACTCGGACCACTTTTCTTGTAGCCTTTGCTGCTTGAGTTCGTCCATCAGTTCTTTTTTGCGCTCACCGATTTGTCTGGTTTTCTCACTTCTGCACTTGGGGCATTTCTTTTCGCCCTTTTCGCCGAGCCAGATGTTGTTGCACTTTTCGCATCGGTATCGGACTTTGTTGTAATCTTGAGGCAAATTGACCCTCTTGCCCTCTAACTTGACAATGTGGTAGCCGTTGAAGCCTTCAATGGGTTCGGAAATCTCCCCCACTTTCAACCTCGGCAGAACCGACAAGGCGTCATCGCCGATCCGCCACCTTGCTGCGTCCAGACTCAGTTCACCCAATTCTCCGCCTCTGTTTTTGGTCACTGGGTCGTCGGATTCCTTTGACGCCAACTTTGAGAAATCTTCGCCCTTAAGAAGCCGCTCCCTCAATTCTTTTGCCTTTTGCAATGCCTTCTCTTTTGCTTGCCTTCGCTCTTGCTCGGTAGGTGATTTGCCCTTTGGAAAGAACCGGTCAGCGCTGATGAAAATGTGACGCAGACGGAATTGAGTGTAGTTGTCTCGCAGTTCCTTTTCCGTCACATTGACTTCGTGCATGACGGAGTGGCGAAGTTTCTCCATCAAAATTTCTTGCTCAAGGTTCCCACTTTGCTGCCTAATTTGGCGACGCAGTTCGCTTGCCATCGCGTCCAAAGAGCCATATTGCTTTCGAACAAAATCGCGAAACTCCTTATCTTGCTCGTATTGCTGGCGAGCACTCACAAGTTGAATTTGCAAAATTTCATCAACGCGCTTGTTTACATCTGCTCGGGTAACTCGGATTCCGCGCCTGTAGGCTTCTTGCCTCAACAACTCGGCGTCAACGAGTTCTTGAAAGATTTGCTCTTTGTAAAACGCCCAATCTTGTGCACTCACTCGGTGCGAACCGAGTTGAGCCAACTGGGCTAACGCCTGCTCATACTGTTGGCGGGAAATCTCTACCCCGTTGACACGGGCGATGGCTCGCGGCAGGTTCAACCCCCTAACTTGTCGCTCAACCCAACTGAACCCGCTGAACATCCCTAACACGAAAATGACCGTAATTGTCAGCCAGATTGTCCAGCGGATAACTTGCCTTTGCAATTTCTTGCGAGTTCGACGCAATGACGGCATGGCTCTTTCACCTCGTTGTGCGTTGTGTGTCGCCTATTGGGCATAGCCGAGAACTTTTCGGCTCACTGAAAGTTTTGCTCCCCAAAGAGAAGAAATTTCTCTGGAGAGTCGTGCTCCCACACGACTGGAAAAATTTTTTCGGCTCATCGGGAGATGAGCCCTCCAAAAAACTTTTAAGGTTTTGCGCCTTGCTGGTAGAAATTTTGTCATCAATTTTAGGGTCAGCACAGTTTGATGCTGTCGCCTTCGCTCAAAGCCCCAACTCGTCCCGGTCAGGTTCAAGCCTGCGCAAAGCCATGAGGGTGTAGCCGATAGTTGCCTTAACCGCTTCAGCCAATTCAGCGTTTTGAGAGCGGAAAGCATCAATTGCGTTTTTGACAAATTCAAAGGTTTCACGGGAAATAGTTTGACCTTCGGAACAATCCCGAACATACCTGACCAAATTCTCGGCGCTGTTTCGCTTCGCCTTCCTCCAACCCAAGCAGCGCCTAACCTCCCTGAGGGCGAATTCAATCATGTCTTCAAGCACCGCTTCGTTTCGCTTCTCCCGCAAGAGCCAGACAGGTTTCGTTGCGGCTTTGAAACCGATAGCAAAACTTCTCCCCAAAGGCGTCAGCGGCAGCATTTGACCCATACTGACGAAAACTTCTTTGTCAAGGCTGTGAGGGTCAAAAGGGTCAAGTTCTTTGGGAGCGACTCGGAAGCTAACCATACCTTGATGCCAAAGTTCAGCCAAAGCAGCAAATATCATCATCTCCGCTAACTGTTCGGTTAAAACCAGTTTGCCATCGCTAACTTCCGTGTACCTGTGCCTTCGCCATTCGGGCACATCTTTCCTTGGCATGGTTTCAACGAACTCTTCCGCAAACCTCAAAACCACACACTCTGCGCCCAACTTTTCAGGCGGCGGCAGAGCCGGTTCATCGGGCGCATTTAGCCATCGGCTAAACTGGCGGAACCCGTAAACTATCAAAGCCGTCATCCCCACTGCAGCGACGATGAGCCAAAAGACGACCAATATGACACCCGGCGGCATCTCACTTCACCCTCGTGAAAAACTCTCACGAAAAATCTTGTCACAACTTTTGCAGCAGTAGCCTCAAAGTCAAACCACACCAACTAAAGCGCCACCCGCTAACGAATTGATGGAGAAGCGAACTTGCTGGCGAATTTTGAATTTCATCGCGCCGTTAAAACAAACCCAGCAACTTGGCGACCGAGAGCGTGAAATTCGCCCAAATCGTGACGGGTCTCAGGGTCAACGAGTTCCTGATGAAGTTCCTGGTGAAAGCCTGCCCGCAATTTCTAGGTGGTCAAATTTCCTTTGCCTCTGCGAGCAATTTGGTGTTCTAAAAATGCGCGACGAAATTCACGGCTCTCCCAACAACTTCGTCAACCGCTCAATCGCTTCTGCAACTTTCCTTCGCTCCCCATGCAACTTTTGCGGGTCACGCTCGTATTCAGTTTGGCTTTTGATGAGCTTGTCAAGCGACTTCAAAGCATCATCAGCCAACTTCAACGCCTCTTGCAACTCCTTTGACTTGTCCCTTGCCCCGTGTCCCTTGTCCCTAAGCCTTTTCAGCATCCACAAGTAGCAGTGGTCTTCAAGCCCTTCAGCGATCACTGCCAACCGAACCGACGGGACAGGCGGTGCGATGACAGGTTCGGCGTTTTCAGGAAGCGGTTGACGAACTGGCGGATAAAGCAACCTTCCGTCGCCGTTACCCCAATATCCGCCCTCTGGAGTTTCGCTTTGCCCGTCCTCGTAAGGGTTGCGCAAACTCCAACCTTTACCTCGGTAGTAGGTCATGCTCCAATACAAGTCGCCGTCAAGGTTCCACTTTGCAGCCATCCAAAAACGAATTCGGTGCGTGATTGCTGGATGGTCAATGAAGTGGTTGGGGTAAGGGGCTTTCGGTCCAGTGCAAACATACCACCAAACTTCTTCGTCCAAAGCCTGCCGCTCTTTCGCACGCTCTGGGTCAAATAGCGGAGTAACTGGCACCCACAAATCCACAGCATCGTAGAAGAACGGCAATGGTGCTTTGTCGTGGTTGAAAGTCAACAACCGCCTTATGCCGGGCGCCGCTTCCTTGAGCGCCAACA
>JANZZQ010000096.1 GCA_026419315.1 Armatimonadota bacterium
ACATGCGCGATGACCCGAGGAGCAGCGAGGCAGGTTTAAAGTATTTCCTTGTCGGCGCGTCGACAACCGCTGTTGCCCTTTACGGAATGTCACTGGTTTATGGAACGAGCGGCACAACTCAACTTCACGAAATCGCAGCGAAACTTACACCAAGTTTAGGTGAGCGTGGACCAGCCTTCAGCGTCCACGCGTTCACCTTGCTCGGGCTTTTCCTGATGCTTGCGATGCTGGGTTTCAAAGTTTCAATGGTTCCAGTTCACGGTTGGGCTCCTGACACATATGAGGGGGCGCCGACACCGGTCACCGCGTTCTTGTCCGTCGCTTCAAAGGCTGCAGGGATGGCTGCCTTCTTGCGGGTTTTGGCAGCGGGTTTCGGACCAGCAAGCACGGCTTGGCAATTTGTCCTTGCGTTCCTATCTTTCGCCACTATGACTTTCGGAAACTTGGGGGCATTGTGGCAGCGAAACATTAAGAGGTTGATGGCTTACTCTTCCATCGCTCAAGTTGGCTACTTGCTCATCGGCGTTGCTGCCTTTTCTCCAACGGATTGGGCAATCTTGACAGGAAGTAGGGCTGCTCAACCTACAGACATGGGGTTGCCCGGCATCCTTTACTTCATCCTCGGTTACGCTTTTGCCAACATGGCAGCATTTGCGGTAATCATTTGGGTTGAGCACTCGACTGGCTCGTCGGAGATTGAAGACTACGACGGTTTAGCGCAAAGGTCGCCTTTGGCTGCCACTGTTCTCACTGTCGCTTTCCTGTCGCTTATTGGCATCCCGCCACTTGCAGGTTTCTTCGGCAAATTTTTCCTTTTCGGTGCAGCCATCAAATCTGGTTTGGCTTGGTTGGCAATTGCCGGCGTTATCAACAGTGTCGTCTCGGCAGCATACTACTTAGAAGTGGTTCGTCGCATGTTCTTCTTGAAGCCCAAACAGGCTGAACCCACAACTGCTCCGTTCCTTGTCAGCATCACCGCCTTGATCGGCGTTTTGGGAGTGTTCATTTTGGGGATTTTCGTCAACCCAGCATTTCAGTGGGCACAAAACTCGCTCCACGATGTCGTTAAACTTGTAAGCCGTTAGGGGGGATTGAACTTGGCTCGCGAACGAACTTTTGTCATGATCAAACCCGATGGGGTTCAACGAGGTTTGGTCGGCGAGATTATCGGAAGGCTGGAACGCAAAGGGTTAAAACTCGTCGGGTTGAAGATGCTTTGGCTTGACAGAGAACTGGCGGAACGGCATTACGAAATGCACAAGGGCAAACCTTTCTTTGACGACCTAATCGCTTTCATAACCAGCGGCCCAGTGGTGGCAATGGTATGGGAAGGAGAAAATTCAATTGCCCTCGTGCGAGCGATGATGGGCGCTTTGGAACCAACAGAGGCGACGCCTGGTTCAATTCGCGGCGATTTCGCTTGCACAAAAACCATGAACCTTATTCACGGCGCTGATTCGCAGGAAAACGCTGAACGCGAAATAAAGCTGTTCTTTGACGAAAGCGAAATTTTCACTTACCGAAAATGCGACGAGGATTGGGTTCAAGGTCGCTAAACTTTGAAACGAGTCGCATCAACGGGAACGAGGGATGAAGGCTCATGAAAGGCTTGCAAAGGTTGGTTCTCAGCAACAAATGGAGCGCATCGTTGGCAGAAGTTTTTGAGTTCCTTGAAAAGCCGATGGAACAGGTGGAAGAGATCCTTCGGAAAGCAGTCCAATCTCCAGTCCGCGATATGACCGCTATGGCCCTGCACTTGATTTCCGCTGGTGGCAAGAGGCTGAGGCCCGCCTTGACAATATTGAGCGCTCAGCTTGCGGGCGATGTGAACTCACGGACAATCGCTTTCGCAGCTGCCATTGAGTTGATGCACACCGCTATGCTCATCCACGATGATGTTATTGACAAGGCTGAGATAAGGAGAGGGCGTGCTGCAATCCATACCCTCTGGGGCAATGAAGCGGCAGTCATGTGTGGGGATTTCCTTTTTGCAGCTGCTTTCAACATACTCGCAAAGGACGGAGACATTGAGGTCATTCGAACAATGGCTCAAACTTCAAGCCAAATCTGTGAAGGCGAGGTCCTTGAATTGCAGTTAACCTTCAACCCGAACGTCACCGAGTCTCAATGCATTGAGATAGCCCGCTTGAAAACAGCCGAGTTGATGGCTGCTGCTTGCAAAATCGGAGTGATGTCGGTTGGCGCTGATGGCCAACAATTTGTCAATGCTCTGGAATCGTTCGGGCGGAACTTAGGCATCGCTTTCCAGATTGTTGACGATGTGTTGGATTGGGAAGGTTCAGTGGAAGAGATCGGCAAACCCGTTGGCAGTGACCTGCTTGAAGGGAAAGTTACACTTCCTGTCCGGTATATCCTTGACTCCCTTGCCGAAAACGAGCGGAGAATTTGGGTGCAGAGAATCTCCGAGCGCGCTATCACTCCAGACGAAGTTGCAGAACTTGCTCGGTTCGCGAAGGAGCAGAAAATCTTGGAAAAGGCTCGCGCCGTGGCGAAAAACTTTGCCGACCGCGGGTTAGCGGAACTGCGATTGTCCGTCATCAACAGCGAAAACTCCAACCAAACCCTCTACTTTCTCGAACGCATCACTCAATTCATCGTGCAAAGAAGGATTTGATGTTGACAGGCTTTCGCCTGACCGAAGAAACCTGACCGAATTGGAAGTTTTGCTTCCGCCCGGCTGAGGTTTTGGCCCAACGAAATCGTCACACTTCAAAACCAGCAAAGAACGGTGATCGCAATGCTGAACTTGGCAGAGGTTCAAAAGCAATTGGCGAGGATGGTAGAAGAGCAGGCGATTCGCAAACCCGATTTTGGGCAAAAAGTCGGCATCGCTGTTCAAGAGGCGAGGCGTTGGGTTGCTGGCTATCAACACCTCGCCTCAAAGATTTCAGGCAGCAAAACTTCCTGGCTGGTAGCGAAATTTGACAACCCACCATCTCAGGTCTCCCCTTTGCCAGCCCGCCCTGAACGGTGGCTCGTGTTCGCTTCCGACGGTTCGCAAATTTTTCCCGACCGCCACGAAGCGATGCTCTGCTACCTGATAAACATCGGCTCAGTTGCCTTGCCTTACGGTATTGATGCCCGCCCTTACTTGGGCAACAAACCGCACCTGTTCTACCGAGAAAGCGACTTGTATCAGCGCTGGGGTGGGCGAAGGGTTCTGGTCAGCGAAGAAACGGTTTCTGTCAAGAGGCATTTGATGGAAGTTGAGGAGTTGGTAAGGCTTGCGAGAAGTTGGAAGTTCAGACCCGCAATCGCTTTGCTTGACGGGACGTTGATTTTGTGGACGCTTGAAGGTAAACCCGCTGACTTCCGAGCAATCATGCTCCGCCGTTTTTTGAAGATGCTTGACATCTTGCGGGATTTGAAAGTTCCAATTGCAGGATACATAAGTGCGCCGGGAAGCACCGATGTCGTCAACGCATTGAGGGTTGGGCTTTGTGGCTACGATTTCGCAAACTGCGACAAATGCGAATGGATAAGAGAGGGCAAACACCCCCCTTGTGCCGTGATTGAGGGCGTTGCTGACATTCACCTTTTCGAAAGATTGCTTAAACCAGGCGAACGCTCACCTGTGTTTTGGAGCAGTTCGCAAATCCTCGCAGAATACGGGGAGCACCAGATAGGTTTCTTCTACTTGCACGCCGGTTTGGAAATCGCCCGCGTTGAAATCCCCAAATGGGTTGCCGAGGACGAAAGAACACTCAATTTGGTTCACGCAGTCGTTTACGACCAAGCACAGAAAGGACGGGGTTACCCTATCGCCCTTGCCGAAGCCCACGAGCAAGCTATTGTCAGAGGTGCTGAGCGCGAGTTGTTTTACGAAATGCTTGAGGCTGCTTTGATTCGGCAAGGTTTCAAGGTCAGCATGACTTTCAAGTTGATGGCAAAGCGAACGCCCGCAATTTGAACACCTTGTTGGTCGGCAAAAAGAGCCCCCTGCTTCAGCCAAAGCAAAACAGGAGAGCGTGGCTCCCGCCAAGCCGGCATTTCGTAAAGCTTCCTCATGAACAAAACTCGTCTGTGCGGCAGGGTGAAAGCTTGACGGGAAAGTTGGGCAAGCGAAATTTGTCCGCTTAAAAAAATCGGCACTGCCCCTGCAGCGCCGATTACAGTTTTCGGTGAAGGCAATTTGTTCTTGTTCGTTACCGCTCAATTCGCAAGACGGTGACTGAGTGGCGAGGCAATACAAGGTTAGCAAGGTCGCTCACGGAAATGGTTTGCTCCGTTGGTTTCAATTTTTCGGGCTCTTCAAAAGTGTTTGTGTCACTGAAGTTTTCGCTCCAAAGGCGCCACATTTGCGCTGTCGGCTTCGCTTTGAAGTTGCCCAAGTCCAAGCGGACCGTGACATCGCTTTCGGGGTGACGGTTGATGAGCGATATGTAAAGCGTTTTTCCGTCTTCACTCAAAGTCGCAGAAGCGTCTACGACCGGTGTTTCACCCCCAACGGGTGTCGTGCCAACTGGGCAATCAACATCGCAGCCAACTCGCCACTTGCCAGTGTTTCGGACATAAATCCAGAAAGCCCAGTAAATCGGTGACTTGACAACTTGAGTTTGGCTTGTCCTAATGGCACCGAGGACGTTGACGGTTTGAGCCAAACACGCTAACTCAACGAAGTCGCCACATCGGTGCATCGCGTGGAACACTCCCGCTGCAAAGATTCCGTCGCGTAATTCGTAGAAACTTTCAAATCCGTTTTCTGCCGTTTGCGTCGGCTCCCAAACATTCCACTCGTCAAATGCGAGCGTAATTCGTTTGCCTTTCGGCTTGTTGCGTTCAACGATGGCGAAAGTTTCCCTCAACATCCGCTCAATGTGCACAGGGGAGCCAGCAATGACCGTGTAAATTTGGCGTGGGTCGTCGTTTGGGTTGTAACCTTGGTAGTAG
>JANZZQ010000097.1 GCA_026419315.1 Armatimonadota bacterium
AGAACTTACACCGTCACCGCATCAACTTACGCCCATCAACTTAGGCAAGCATCTTTCACTCTGAAAGAAGGAGAAACCCGAAATTTGCTCATCGCCCTTGAGCCTATTGAGCCCTTTCTGGAACTGGTGCATCCTCAAACGGTCTTTCACCCAGAGGAAAATGTCAAGGTTGGAGTTCGCGGCTTTATCTCCGTTGACGAGTTGCAAGTTCAAGTGTGGAAGGTTCAACTGGGGGCGACGAAATCAAATGTATCCTTGACAACTGTTTTGAAGTTTTTGAACGAGGTGAGGGAGGGCTGGTGGCGTGGTTCTTGGGAACTCAAGGAAAAACTGCAACAAATTTCACCTTGCCTGACTAAAGTGAGCGAAACAGAAGTGTCAATCACACAGCGGGATGTAGAAGGGGTCTTTTTGAGGTTTTTGCCCGTATCCGTAAAATCGGAAGGCATCTACCTCGTTCGCTTCTCCTCAGAGAACCTTGAACGAATTGCTTTGGTGGAACTCACAAGGGTTGGGTTGGTCGTTAAACTGGGGCGCGACCGCTACAACACTCCCGCAGCACTCGCATACACTGCCGATTTGAAAACCGGAGAACCGATCAGTGGCATTGAAGTTTCCGCATGGGTGAGCGGACAGGTGGCAGGTCGTTCTCAAGACAGGAAAATTGTCTCTTCCATCACGGACGAAAACGGCATGGCTCTTTTGCCTCTGGACAAACTGAACCTTGACAACCTGAGTGCCTTCTTTTTCATCGCGTCCGAACCCACTGCCGAGGGACATAACCCTTTGGCTTGGGTCATGATGGAGGAATATGAGTTGCCAAATGAGTTGAATTCCTTTGGAACGCTTTCAGGCGCCATTTACACTGACCGACCAGTTTACCGTCCCGGCAATTCGGTTCACTTTAAGGGTATCCTGAGGGAACAAACATCAAAGGGTTATCAGCCTCCGAAATCAACTCCTTTCACTTTGCTTGTCCGAGACCCTGATGGAAACATCGTTCACCGCACGAATGTGACTTTGACAGGCTTTGGTTCTTTTTCAGGCTCCTTGACACTTAACGACGAGGCGCCAACTGGAACTTACACCATTGAAGCGATACCTCAGAACGAAATAGCGGCAACTGACCGCATCACCGGCAGTTTCACTGTTGCTGCTTACCGCAAACCAGAAATCCAAGTAACTGTCAAGCCATTGCGTTCTCGTTTCTCTCGCTCTGACACTGTGACCGTCACAGTCACCGCTCGTTACTACTTCGGTATGCCGGTGGCAGGCGCAGAGGTCTCCTATTGGGTGACGAGGTTGCCTGTCATTGATGAACATGAAAGCAATGGTTTGTTAGAAGGGTATGGAGGCGAAACAGTGTTGGAAGGCGAGACGAGAACTAACGCTAACGGGCAGGCTACTATTCAATTCAAGCCAACTGATTTGCCTTCAGAAGCGCCGCCTTTTTCTGAGTTCCGATACGAAGTCTATGTGACTGTTGAGGCAGCAGGGTATCAATTTGCTGAAGGGACAACAAGTTTCTTCGTCACGCAGGGTGATTGGAAGTTGACAGTTTTGTGCGAACCTTCCTTTATCGGTGAGAAACAAACGACTACGGCGAAGGCAAAGGTAACCCATTGGGACACAAAGAAGCCTCAAGGGAACGCTGTTGTTCACTGGCGTGCTGGTTGGGTGGAGTGGATTGGAAGGGATGACATGAAGGTTCGCTGGCAATTGCAGGGTCAAACCAAAACCGATTCAAATGGAGAAGCCGAATGGAAATTTGTGCCGACCGAACCTGGGGATTGGATGGTGGAAGCGACAGTATATGACCAGCGCAACAATGCTATCGGTGCGGAATCCTATGTTTGGGTCGTTTCTTTTACGAGAGCGCCCACTTTGCCACCCAAACTCCCACCAATTCAACTTTGGCTTGACAAAACTCAATACCGAGTTGGCGAAGAAGCAAAAATCGCCCTCCGAAGCAAGCTTCAGAATGCGGCAGTGTTGGTAACGGTTGAAGGAGAGAGGCTTTTTGACGCCCGCTTGCTTAGGTTGAATAACGGGACTGCAGAGTGGAGGTTTCCAATCTCTCCTGAACTTTTGCCAAACGCATATGTGACCGCTTCGTTGGTTCACAAGAAAAGACTTGCACATCAAATTAAGCCGATAAAGTTCAAACTTGACGATTTTCGGCTTCAAGTGATTGTCAAGAGCGACCGAGAAGTTTACGAACCACGCCAAACTGCGAGGTTGACAATTCAAGTCCGAGATGGGAATGGCAACCCAGTCAAAGGGGAACTTTCTATCGCCGTCGTTGACGAAGCAATTTACGCTATCAAGGGAGATGACCCAGAACAGGTTTTCCGAGCCTTCTACTATGAGCGACCGAACCGAATCATCACCCGCTACTCGTTCCCTTGGTTGGCCTGGCAGGGCGACAAAGGCGAAGCCGAGACAATTCGCAAATACTTTCCCGACACAGCCCTTTGGTTGCCTCACATAGTCACCGATGAGAACGGGACAACTCAAGTTGAACTCAAAGTCCCAGACACGCTAACCCAATGGCGGGTGACCGCAATCGCTAACACCCTTGACACAAAAATCGGTTATGGAATCGCTAAGTTCCGATGCACTAAACCCTTCGGGATACGCGTCGCTGCCCCAATCGTCCTCACACAAGGAGACCAAACGACCTTGAGTGTCATCGTGCACAATGACAACGAAAAAATTTGCAAGGCTAATGTGGTGGTAGAGGCTGAATCTGGAGGGTTGACGATAAGCCACCGTGATGAACTTTTCGTTCAACCTCACAAGACCGCAGCGGTCAAATGGAACTTCAAGGCAGAGCGTTCGGGTCGTTGGCGGATAACGGCTTGGGCGAAAAACGATTTGGGTCAAACCGACGCCGAGCAGAGAGTCATAACGGTTTTGCCCCACGCCATAGAGCAGGTTTTAGCCCGCTCTTTCTTCCTTGCTGCCGATGAAGCCGAGCGGAAAGTTGCGATAGTCCTTCCCGTCAACGCTGACCTTCAAACGAGCCGAATCCACTTGCGCATTGCACCTTCAGTTTTTTCGGCGATTTTGGGAGCACTTGATTACTTGGCAACTTACCCTTACGGTTGTGTTGAGCAAACGATGAACAGCCTTTTGCCTAACTTGATGGTTTGGAGGGTCATCAAGGAGCGAAACATAAAAGTCAGTTGGCTTGAAAGAGAATTGCCTCAAATGGTTCAAAGAGGATTGACGAGACTTTACAGGTTCCAGCATGAAGACGGCGGTTGGGGCTGGTGGGAAGATGACCCAACTGACCTTTGGATGACGGCGTTGGTAGTGAGGGGTCTGGCGGAAGCGAAAAAATCAGGTTTTGAGGTGAGCGAACAAGTTTTAGAAAGAGGCATCAAGTCGCTTGAACGAATGTTGCAAGAGGGATGGAACAGAGAAGACGGAGACACAGTTTCGTTCGCCCTATTTGCATTGGCTCGCGCTGGAGCGAAATTCCCAAACTTAAAGCCCGCAAATGTTTTCACCCCCGCTGCCCTTTCCAACACTCAAACCCAATCGCTTAATTCCCTAATCAACCGTTGCTCCCCATACGGTCTTGCCTTCTTGACCCTCGCTTTGCGTGAGTGGGGACATCCTCAGGCAAGACAAATTGCGAAGAAATTGCTTATGATGACTTTGCCCTTGCAGGAAGGGTTTAGGTGGACGATGGACAAGAATTTCCGCATGAGGCACTGGACAACCGACGACGAAATCACGGCGTGGGCATTGCTCGCATTGATGCGGGTGGGAGGCATAGATGCAAGGTCGGCGAGCATGACCGTTAAGACGCTCCTGCAACACAGGAAAGGTGAAGGTTGGATTTCAACGAAGGACACCGCTGCTGTTCTGGAAGCAATTTTGGAATTCGCCAATCGCTACGAAAAGGTGAGAACAAATGCACCGTTCACTGTGAACATTGACTTCAATGGTTCATCTCAGACGATCCAAATTCCTCCCGATGCCGCTTCGCTGCCAGAAATAAATGTCAAGTTAGCGGATGGCTTGAAAATCGGAGTGAATGAAGTGAGGGTCAGAAAGCCGAAAGGGATGACCCTTTGGGTTACATCGGTCAACAGAAGGTCGCTCATTTTGCCGGAGAGGGTCGGCGAACTGTTGGCAAGTAAGCGGAGAGTTCAAAGGCAATATGAGAAACTCATCCCTTACATAAGCGAGGAAGGTCAGGTCAAATGGAGGACTAAACCCTTGAAGAAAGGCGACGCTGTTAAAGTCGGCGATACAGTTCAGGTTACCTTGACAGTTGATTGCCCAACGGATTTCATGGTTCTTGAAGACCCGCTACCTGGGGGAACGAAGGTTGTTGAAGGTCGGGCTTTGGGGATTGACACGGACAATTACTTTGAGATGGAGCCTAAGGAAGTGAGGGATGACAGGACGATAACTTATTTCAGGGAAGCGGGAAGGTATGTGGTCCGCTACCTCCTGCGGGCGGAAGTGCCCGGCGATTATCACATACTTCCGCCACGACTGTGGCATATGTATGGGACAGACAGATGGAACGGGGCAGAAGATAGGCTTCGGGTGCTCCCATGACCGAGTCTTGTTAGGAGGTGACAAAATGATGCAAACCACTTCCGTTGGAAGGGGGAGCGAATCAATGCCACAGCGCCGGATGTTGCTATTGGTGGCAGTGGTTTGTGGGATTGTTGCTTTGATTGCTACTTTGTGGTTGACCCGGCGCGGACAAGCACCTTCCACCCCACCAACAGGGCAGGAACAAACAATGAAGAAAATTCCCGTGGTTGTAGCAGCAAGGGATTTAGACACGGGCGCAAGGCTCACAAGCGCTGCCTCCCGTCTCATCGACCTGCCCGAAGACAAAGTCCCGAAAGATGCCGTCACC
>JANZZQ010000098.1 GCA_026419315.1 Armatimonadota bacterium
ATCCCGATATAGACAAACATGGGTTTCAATATACAGATTGGGTATTCGAAAACGAAGACATTATTGCAGTCGTTCGCACCGCTTATGATGACGATTTCGGCGGGGCAAACAATTTCCACGCCGTCTTCACCCGTGTAACCCGTCCGTGAGATGAGACATTCAACGCCGACCAGCGAAAACTTGCCGATGCGAAAACGCTTCAAAGAGGAAGGTTTCTCATCGCCATTGGCTAACTCGTCAACGATTGCCATCGCATCTGGACCTTGAACTGCAATCATGGCTGTTTCAAAAGTCCGGTCGCTCAACTCAACTTCGTCGGGCAAGTGCTGTCGCATCCAAGCAAAATCTGTTTCTCGGCGAGAAGCATTGACGACGGCTAAGAACTCGTTCTCTCCCAGCCGGGCGATTGTTAAGTCGTCAATAATGCCGCCCCTTTCGTTGCACAAAAACCCGTAGCGAACTTGTCCAACTGCCATGTTGCTTACATCCATCGTCACCAACCAATCCAACAACTTCGCCACATCGCTGTCGCTTTCCTTGCCCTGTCCTGTTTGCGCTCCCATACCCTTAAACGGTTGAACGCATATTCGTCCCATATGGCTTACATCAAACATCCCGCAAAAAGCCCTTACGGCTTTGGCTTCGTCAACGATGCTCCCGTAATGGATAGGCAGCGTCCAACCCGCAAAAACAACGAACTTTGCCCCCACTCGCTTGTGCGCTTCGAACAGCGGAGTTTGTTTTGGTTCAGCCATTTCATCAACCACCTTTCCCGATGTCTTGAACTCTCCAAATTCAGTTTCTCAGAAATCGCTCAAAAGCCGTGAGCGGTGATTTCGGAGCCGTGTTTTAGACTCACCGACTTTTCGCGCGAAGGTGGCTTGCTCGCACGAGATTAGGTTGACACAATGCGAGGCTGTGGGCTACGACAAGGTCGGACTTTTACAGCCCGTTGACTTTCAGAGGGCAAACATTTTGCGAAGCCGGAAAAACTTTCCCTGTCGTGCATCAACGAGACTTCCGTTCCCGGCTATCTTCGTTCGCTGACGAAGATTTCAATCAAACCTTTCCTGTAAAGTTGCTCAATGAGCGAAAGCAACTTTTCAGGCGGAACTCTGCCGTCGCGAGTCACTGACTCCCAAATCTGAGCCAGTGAGGCGCCACTCGTTCGCTGCCTGCTAACGATTTCCCTCAAAACTTCAATCAAAGTCCTCTCAAGTTCATCATCAAGTTCCTGCGGTTTGTCAAGGGTTTGGATTTTGCGCTGGACTTCACCCCGCTTTGAAATCCAGTGTTGAATTTCTCTGCTCAGTTGCGGTAACCTATCGTCGCCGTCGCGGAACGATTTGACAGTTTCGAAGGTTAGTGCTTGCATGAACTCTCTCAGTTGTTTGTCCAGTTCCGTGACTTCCCTCTCAAGTTCGCTGACGTCTTGTTGTCGGATGACCTTCAAGAAAGCAACTCGGGAACGGTCCCGTTGAAGGAGTTCGTTCAACCTGTTGAACGCTTCACCGAGTCGCTCCATAACTTCGTCAAACAGCCTGTCGTAGGAACCTTCCGGGTCCAAAGGGTCATATCTGGCGTTCAGTTTGTGCTCCACGATGCCGTTGAGTTGTTTTTCGTAATCCTCTTTGAGCTTCGTGAAAGTCTCCCGTTCGTTCTGTTGTCGCCTCGCCAATTCGCGCTTGATCTCATCTAAACCGAGCCTGAACCTTTCGTGCTCTTTCAACGCTTCTTGCCTGTGCTCAGCGAAGTTTTCCATCACACCCTCTTGCCACTCATCAAGCTGCTCCCTCAAATCAGCGTATCGGTCAGGCAATCGGGTTCTCAAATCGTCCGCTTCTTCTGCCAGTGCTTTCCATTGTGCAAACCCATCGACATACGCCTGCAGCGACTCAACTTGTTGCATCAACGCGTTCGCTGTTCTTTCCGCTTTTTGCAATTGCTCGGCGACAGATTTGAGTTTTTCGAGCCGCTCCCTCAATTCCTCTTGCCTCTTGATGCTTTCAGCGGCTTGGGATACACGAGCAGCCTCGTCGGCGGATTTTTTAAGTTCATCGGCAAATTTTTGCAGTCCTTTCTGCAGTTGCCGTCTTTGGTCTTCCAGCCACTCGGCGATGCGCAAGCTGAGTTCAACTTTGCGCTCAATTTCCTTGATTGGCAAACGGTTTTGTCTTTCCCTTAACTTTCGCTCCAGGTCCTTGGATTCGCGGGTCATTTGGTCCAACTTTTGGACGGTGAACTCCCTCAAAGCGGCGTGGAGTTCGCCCAAAGAGCGGCGCGCTTCTTCGTGGTCGCTTTCGTTCTCCGAGGAGGTATAGGACACAATTTCGTCAAGCTGATTTTCAAACCTCCGAACGTCTTCCGGAAAGTGGGAACTTAACGGTTCAAGGAGTTTCCTCAATTTTCCTGCGTCCTCCCTTATGGCTTCTGGGTCCTCAACGGCGACAATCTGCCTTACCTTGCCGTCAACCCTTTCCAAAATCCCTCTCACTTGTGCCAAGTCCAAAGCAGTATCAATTTCCTCCTTATGAGCACCCCATCGCCTCGCCCGCTGATAAAGTTCATCGTAAGCGATTTCTTTGACCTCCCGCTTGCTTCTCCCGACGGTCAAAGTTATCCTGTTGCCAAACTCTTCAAGCCAATCTTGCAACTTCCGCTCTAACGGGTGTAGGGTGAATACGACGTTGAACTTCCGCTCCTCTGCGCTTTTCAAAGTTATGCCTTTCTTACGGAGTTCTTGAACCTCCAGCAATTCCAGTTCGCTCAACCTGCTGACGAGCGCGTCCCTTTGAGAGGCTGAAACGTTCAGGTTTTTAGTCAACTCGTCTTGCGTCCAGAGGATAGCCTTTCGCCCCTGTTTTTCCGCCCGGGTCAGTTTGCTCTGTAGAAGTATCGTTTTGTATCGCTGTAAATCGTTGGCGCTTTGTCGTGTCGTTAAGAGGGGCTTGTAATCTGGGAAAAGTTCAGCGCACTTTTGGGCGAAAACTTGCTCAACAAGGGTTTGCCCAACACCTTTTGCGTGCACCCCGATTCCTCTCATCGTCTCCGGGAAAAGCAGCGAAACGGTGTGGCGAATTGCTGGTCTCAACAGGTTAGTTTCCAGCAAGCTCCGTTCGCTCTCCGTGAGCGAGTGGCGTTTCATTTCCCCCAAAACAAACATTGCAAGGTTGAGCAGAACTTTAGCCGTAACGTTTTGGGGCAACATGATGTCTCGGAAAAGCTCCAAATCGCTCGGATAGTCGTCGTAGTGGCGGTCCAAATTGAGCCGAAAATCCAAATTGGGGTCGCCCTTTGCGGTGACAATTTCACCTGCAACGTCTTCAAACTGCGAAAGCAGGAAGAAGCGGAAAGTTAAGTCAACATCGCTCTCACTGGTCCGCCACCGCGACAAGGCTTGTTCGTCGTCACTGACAGCGATGACAATTTTCCGCTCAGGAAAGCTCATCATTGTCCCGTCAAAGGAACCCTCCAAAACGATTTCGGTAACTTTGTAAGCGGCGGAATCAATAACTTCGCTGAGGGACCTGAAGTGACCACTCCATTTGCCTTGATCACCACTGCCTCGTTTTGGGAAAATTTCCGGCAGAATAAATGCTATGAAGGCAACCTTCGCTGTCTGCGCTTTGTAATGCTCGGCATATTCGTGCCACCAGCGGTTCTTGAAGCGGCGGAGCAACTCGCTGAGTGTGTCCACCTTTTCCCTCGTTCGGCTCAAGGAGGTCAGGGCGAAATAATCGTGTTGGGGTTGGTAAATGTGGGTTCCGAGGAAGCCCCAAGCGTCCGCCAGCTCCTCAATAGCTTTACGGACCCTGTATCGCTCAGCCTCTTTGATGTGGACGCCCTCAGGGAACATGGAGAGGAAACGGATAGCTTTTTGGTATTCAGGGTTACTTTGCACCGTTAAGTCGTTGAGTAAAGTGCGCATTGTCGTTGTGATTTGTTGCTCAGCGCCTTCAAAAACGATGCGACGGTTTTCGTAGTCGTCAGCCAACTCCCAAACGGTGTATCGTTGTTGCTTCTCTCGCCAATGGGAAGCAACACATCTCAAAGCGGCGACAACGGTTCTCGGACCATTGCTCAAATCTTTCCGTTCGCAAATTTGACCCAGCGCTTCCAAAGCAGCCTCATCAACGATTTCGTGAGCTTCAGGGGCGTAAGTGTCACAAAGGTGCTCCCAAAGTCGTTTTGGGAATTCGCGGGTGTATGCACCTTGAAGTTGCAAAAAGGCTCTGTATTCCTGCACCCTTTGCATCATATCCCCTGCCTGTTCGTGCAACCTTTCCTCAATTCGTGAAGCCAACCCCCAAAAAACGCCTGTAGGGCTGTCGACCGTCCGAAACGCGTGAACGAACATTCTCAATTGCTCAACTCGCTCGTGGGGGTTCTCCCGGTCAATGAAGTTTTGGATTTCGTCGGCGAAAACGAGCAATCCCTTGAAACCAACTTCTTGCACCAAAAAAGTTGCCTCTCTCAAAAACTCAACCACTTGACCGGGACTGAACAGGATCAACCTGCCCCGTTTGAGCAAATCTTCAATGATTCGCTTGGCTCGCTCAATGGGAATTCGTTCGCGACGGGCGCACTCCTCAGCCAGTTCGTCAATGGCTTTGCTTTGAAAGTGGTCCAAAAGTTTGCCGATCTTTTCGGCGGCATCGGGGCGTCGCTCTTTTAGCCTGAACTCAAGCCAGTAAGCGGTCGCCTTCAGGAGAGCATCCCAGTCGTAAAACAGAAATGGCGGAACAGCTGCGATACCCTGCTGCTCGCATTGACTCCAAAGCCAAACCATCGTCGCTGTCTTGCCGTAACCGTATTCGCCCGAAACATAGCCGAGAACCGGTTTCCCCTCCCTCAAACGCTGAACCAAACGGTCGCGCAAATCCCTCTTG
>JANZZQ010000099.1 GCA_026419315.1 Armatimonadota bacterium
CCCTAATCCAGTCAACGGCGTTCAAATTGAGGGTAAATGTCAGACGGAAATTTGGGGGTCGCTTGTTGGTCGCTTCCCTACACCAATTCGGCACGGCATGACATTGGGCGAACTTGCCGTTTGGTTGCAACGGAATTACTTTCCCGCCGCGAAAGTTGAGATTGTCCCTTGCAAAGGTTGGGAGCGGACGATGTGGTGGGACGAAACGAAGTTGCCTTGGGTCTCGCCGTCGCCAGCGATGGCTACCCTTGATACCGCGACGGTTTACCCCGGCACTTGTCTCGTCGAGGGCACGAACTTGTCGGAAGGGCGCGGAACCTCTCACCCATTTGAGTGGATAGGTGCTCCGTTTGCTGACGAAGACGAAGTTTCCAACTTGCTTAACAGTTTGGGCTTGACAGGAGTGAAGTTTCGCCCTATCCGATTTGTTCCTTCAACTTCAAAGCACACTGGCGAAATTTGCAAAGGTGTGCAGGTTCATGTGACCAACCGGGACACGCTTTCGCCTGTCCGGGTAGGGCTCTGCATCGTCGCTGCTTTCAAACAACTTTATTGGCAAAATTTCGCTTGGCGCAAGGGAACTTTTGACCGATTGCTTGGGACAAAATCGGTCCGAAAGGCAATGGATGAAACTGACGAACCGATTGCTGTTGCTCTTGAACTTGACTTGACACCAGACGGGGAATTCGTGAAACAGCGTTCCGAGTGTTTGATTTACCGTTCCAGTTAGCCGCGTGGGACGATAGCGAAATGGTTTGGAAATCGGCGCTCGTTTTTAAAGGTGATTTTCCCTGCAAACTTGCTTTGACGAACTCAAGAAGGGGGCGAAGGCGTGCATCCAATTTTGCTGAAACTCGGTCCCGTCACGATAAGAAGTTACGGGGTCATGATTGCCATAGGGGTTTTGGTTGGAATGGTTTGGGTGCGAATGGAATTCAGGCGAAAGCGATTGCCTGAAAACTTGTTTTACGATCTCGTCATTGCAGCAATAGCTTTGGGTGTCATCGGTGCCCGGCTAATGTATGTTGCGTTGAATTGGCAAGATTACCGAACGAACCTGATATCCATTCCGATGATTTGGGCTGACGGTGGTCTTTCATTTCACGGTGCAGTTGCCGGCGGAATTATGGTTGGATGGTGGCTCAGCCGAAGATACAGGGTTTCGTTCTGGCAAGTTGCCGATGCCGTCGCCCCGGCGTTGGCTCTCGGTCACTTCTTTGGGCGTATAGGTTGCTTTTTGAACGGTTGCTGCCATGGAATTCCAACAACAATGCCTTGGGGAGTCAGTTTTCACAACCCAATTCTCGGTGTTGAAACCTTGCCGAGTCACCCAACCCAACTTTACGAAGCAGCAGGTTTGTTGCTCCTGTTTTTCTTGCTTGCTCGCTACAGCCGTCAACCCGCATACGAAGGTGCAGTATTCGTTTGGTGGGTTATCTTCTACTCAGCGCTTAGGTTCACCGTTGAATATTGGCGTGCGGGCGTAACCGCAAAAATTGTCAACGGTTTGACTCAGGCTCAATGGCTATCGCTAGCCTTGTTTTCGCTTTCCCTCGCATACCACCGTTGGCAAATCTCAAAAATGTCAAGGGAAAGATAGCGGTCGAGGGTAGAGGCTTGTCCATGCATCCTTTCGGGTGCAAGGGGGGAAAAGTTCAAACATGAGTTCTCAACCGGGCTGTAAGGGGAGATTGTTCGTCGTCTCGGGACCATCCGGTGTCGGTAAGGGCACGGTTGTTGCCGAGGTCTTAAAACGGCTGCCCAATTTGAAACGCGTCGTAACCTACACGACGAGGCAGCCAAGGCAAGGCGAGGTGCAAGGGAAAGACTATCGTTTCGTCACCAAAGAGGAATTTGAACGGCTCAAAGAACAAGGGGCATTCTTGGAGTGGGCTGAAGTTTACGGGAATTTTTACGGTTCACCCAAGCACGAAGTAGAGCAACTTTTGTCAAGTGGACAAGATGTGGTGCTCGTCCTTGATGTTCAGGGGGCTTTAGCGGTCAAGCGGGAAGTTCCCGAGGCGGTTTTGATATTCCTTGAACCGCCTTCCCTTGACGAATTGAGGAAAAGGCTTGAAACGAGGGGAACTGAGTCCCCGGAAGTCATTGAAAGGCGGGTAGCAAAAGCCAAGTGGGAGATGGAACAAGCAAGTAAGTTTGACCACACAGTGCTCAACGAAAGATTGGAAGACGCAGTGAGCAGGTTGGTAAAATTGATGCAAAAGGCGACGACCGCTCAGTCTGGTGAAGGTGGTGATCGATGCTGAAAGGGAAAACTATCCTCATCGGTGTCTCAAGCAGCATCGCTATTTTCAAAGCCTGCGAGTTAGTGAGCCAATTGAGGCAGCGTGGAGCAACAGTTTATGTGTTGATGACCCAAAACGCAACGAAACTGATCGCCCCCTTGACTTTTCATGCCTTGTCGGGCAATCCCGTCATTGTTGACCTTTTTGAGCCGAAAGAGAATTCAATCCAACATGTAACTTTGGCTGACCGTGCGGATGCACTCGTGATTGCTCCGGCAACCGCAAATGTAATTGCAAAATTGGCAAACGGAATTGCTGACGATGCGTTGAGCACGACTGCCCTCGCTTGCCGAGCGCCTTTAATAATCGCACCGGCGATGGAGACGAAAATGTGGGAACACCCAGCGACACAGCGAAACATCCAGGTCTTAAGGGAACGAGGTGCAATCGTTGTTGAACCCGAGGAAGGCTGGCTTGCTTCCGGGAAAGTCGGGAAAGGGAGATTGGCAAGCATTGACAAAATCATTTCAACAATTGAGCGAGTTCTAGAGCGGAAACGAGACCTATTGGGATGGAAAGTCCTGGTAACTGCTGGTGCGACCCGTGAACCCATCGATGCCGTTCGGTTCATCTCAAACCCTTCGTCTGGCAAGATGGGAGTTGCAATTGCCGAAGTTGCAAAAGAGCGAGGCGCAGAAGTTCTTCTCGTTGCCGGGCATATAGAAGTCTCTCCACCAGAAAATGTCAAGTTTGAGAAAACCAGGACGGCAGAGGAGATGATTGAAGCTGTCCTCAGGCATGTTGATTGGTTTGAAGTTTTGGTTTCCGCTGCTGCCATTGCCGATTTTAGACCAAAGCAAGTGGCAGAGGGCAAAATCCGAAGAAGCGAAACTCGTGGTTTGACACTCGAACTTGAACCCACTCCGGATCTGCTCGCTACGGTCAGGGACCGCCGCCCTGATGCGTTCCTCGTCGGTTTCGCTGCGGAGATAGGCGAACCGACACGAGGGGCGTTGGAGAAGCTTAAGCGCAAGGGCTTGGATTTAATTGTCGCTAACGATGTCACCCAACCGGATTCCGGTTTTGGTGTTGACACGAACCGATGTGTTTTCATTTCCGCTGATGGCTCAGTAGAGCAACTTCCTCTTTTGAGCAAGAGAGAAGTTGCAGAGCGTTTGTGGGATAAGATCAAGGAAATGCGTGGCAAATTTTAGGCACTTGCGTTATCTTTAGTGGCGGTGTGAGACCTCAAGGGTAAGGAGGGACAGAAGATGGCAGAGAAGGTCGTGATCATTTACGGCAAGGTTGGCTGACCTTACACTCAGGCGGCCCGTGAGGATTACGCCAAGAAGGGTTACAAAGTTGATTACCGCGATGCGAAGGAAAACCCGCAATACCTTGAGGAGATGTTGAAGTATTCTGGAGGCCAAAGGCGCGTCCCGGTTATCGTTGAAGGTGACAAAGTTACCATCGGCTATGGTGGAACCTGAGGCATCTAAGTTTTGACTTCGGCAGTTCGCCGAGGTGAATCCGAAAAATTGGGTTTGGGCAAGGTAGCCACCTTTGTCCTTTACCGGTTTAACGGTTGAAACTCAAGGAATTTCGTGCCATAATTGTGCATGGATGAGAAAGGAGCGGGCGTAGCTCAGGGGCAGAGCACCAGCTTCCCGAGCTGGGGGTCGCGGGTTCAAATCCCGTCGCCCGCTCCATTGATTTTTCCCGATTTTGCCCCAATTTCTCCAGCATTTTTCCCTTCCCCCTTTCGCGCCGCAAAAAGGTCGCCAGATTTTTTCCTACACGAATTAAACCTTGCAACCGAAAGTTTGTCCATCCGCAAAGGGACTTGCAAGGTTGACAAAAATTTAGCGCCGCGCCCTTTCGCGGGCGTGACGCTTGGGCAGCGCGAAAGGGGATACCCCTTCGGGGCAACCAACTAACCGCTATCGCGCTCGGAAAGAAACTCCATCTTCAGTTCGCCATACTTGTCAAGTATCGCCGAAAGCAAAAACCCCAAACCGCTGCCAACCGAGTCTGACCACTCAACTTGCCTGCCACCTTGAACCAGTAAATCCGCAAGCAACCTTAGCGGCTGAATCACGCGAACCTCAAGGCTGTCAACAAAGTCGCAATAGCAAACCAACTTCTTCGCCAGTTCATCCTTTCCGCTAACTTGCTTTGCGACTTCCGCTTTAATCATCCCTCATCACCTCCAAAAGTTTCGGCTTCACGACAATCGCCCGCCTCATCAAACCACAAGTCATCGCAACTTTCATCATCCAACTCGCCAGCGTAAAGTTCCATTTCGCTTAGCAACCGTTGACGCTCCAACTCCGCTTCAAGGTCTCTAAGTCGCCTTTGTTCCGCGAGAAGGCGAAGGTGCATCATGAATTCAGTCATTTTCATCGCCCCCCTTCCATTTGCCTAAGTCGCTTCAAGTGTTTAACGATGACTTCAACGATCGCGCATCTTTCGCAAAAGGACGCTGCAAGGGTTTCTGTGGGGTTGCCGAACTCGTGAATCTCTTTGCGAACAATAATCGCCCTTACCCAAGCGCGCCTTCCACATTCATCGCATTCG
>JANZZQ010000100.1 GCA_026419315.1 Armatimonadota bacterium
GGTGGGGTTTGAAATGGCTTGGGTTTACTGTTTGAACACGAGCACAATTCAACCGGCACCCTTGAAGGACAAAATCGGTGCTGCGGCGAAGGCTGGCTATCAGGCGATTGAACTTTGGTTCGCCGAAATCCGCGACTACCAAAACGAAGGCGGCTCAGTTGAGGATGTTGTCAAGATGCTTGAAGATGCTGGCTTACAAGTTCCGAGCATGATCGCTTTGCATGGTTGGATGGACGCCTACGGCGACGCTTACTTGAGGGCGCTTGACGAAAGCAGAACACTGATGGAGTTGGCTGCGAAATTGGGTTGCAAGCGAGTGGTGGCTTCACCTTCAATGAGGTTTGAACCTGCCCCGCTTGATGTTGATGATGCTGCCAAGCGTTTCAGCGACTTGCTAAAGATTGGTCGCGAGTTTGGCGTTTTGCCGATGATGGAGTTTCTCGGCTTCTCCCCGAAAGTTTCTCGGGTTGACCAAGCATGGGAGATTGTCAAGCGAGCGGGTGACCCGGAGGCAACGGTTGTCCTTGACCCATTTCACCTTTGGCGAGGAGGTTCCTCCCTTGAAGATGTTCCCGACCTAACGGGCGACCGAATTGGCATCCTTCACTTCAATGATGTCCCTGCAGGGGTGCAGCGTGAGTTGGTCGGAGACGAAGTTCGTGTCATGCCCGGCGACGGACACTTGCCGTTGAAGGAACTCGTCTCGGAAGTTAAGCGCCGAGGTTACGAGGGCGTTGTTTCGCTTGAGTTGTTCAACCGAACCTACTGGCAGCAAGACCCGTATGAGGTGGCGAAAGTTGGGTTGGAGAAGATGATGGCGATTGTGGGAAAGTGATCGGCTAAAAGCGAATGCTCTTTACCAAAAGTTCGTTAGTGCTCTGTTGCTCATGCCGTTGGCTTTAGCCAGTGGTTGATGACGAATTTACAAGCGCCGAATTCATTCGGCGAGAATTTTCCCCGTTGTCTAAGAGGGCGCTCATAGGTTTCGTCCGTGACCATGTGCTAAAGCCCATAGCGTGATTGTAAAAAGAATTCGCCAACTGAAGCAAAGAGCGAAACTTAAAACTTGCCAGAAATGAGTGCTTCCGCTAAGAGAAGGTCAACGGAATGGGTGACTTTGATGTTCGTTGGGTCTCCCATCACGAGCCTTATCGGGACGCCCAATCGTTCGACGAGCGCAGCGTCGTCGGTCGCCGAGCACCCATCTTTTATCGCTTGTTCATGCGCCTCTTTCAGCAAGTCGGCGGCAAAAACTTGTGGGGTTTGAGCCAACCAAATTTGCTCCCTATCCAAAGTTTCAGCGATCAAAATCCCGTCAAGAGTTCGCTTCACTGTATCGGAACAGGGCAAAGCTGCAATTGCGGCAGTTCCAATTTCCTGCGCTGCTTCCCAAACAGAAACAATTAGGGAAGGTTTCACCAACGGCCTTGCAGCGTCATGAACTATAACCCACTCAGTTTCGCTTGGCATCGCTTGCAACCCTTTCCAAACCGATTGTTGCCTATCCACTCCACCCGGGATGATCTTGAACACTTTTTGCCACTTGTTTTCTGTGCGCAACCGTTCAAACTCTTCAAGGGAGTCATCTGGGGCGACTAAAACAATTGCGTTCACTGCGGGGGTTTGTTCCAATGCAGCGATAGTCCAAGTGATCATAGGTTTGCCCGCGATTGGAACAAGTGCTTTGGGCAAATTTGAACCCAGCCTTGTCCCCTTACCTGCGGCGGGAACTATTGATGTCGTCATCAAACAAGTCACCGCCTTCCGGTTTGATGACATTTCGCCTGACGATGCCTTTGAAGTCGCCAAAAATCATTTTGCCGACAGGGGACTGCAAAACGCTCGTGACTTTGATGCGAACTTCATGACCAATGTGGGGTCGCCCCTGCTCAACAACAACCATCGTCCCATCGTCCAAATAGCCTACACCTTGCCCAGGTTCTTTCCCTACCCGTTGAATAACAACCGTCAACTCCTCCCCCGGCAGCACTACTGGTTTGAGCGCCGTTGCAAGTTCATTAACGTTCAACACGGGAATACCCTGTAACTCGGCAATCTTCTGCAAGTTGGTGTCATTGGTTATAATTGCAGCGTTTCTTTCCTTTGCGAACCTGACGAGTTTCATATCGGTATCGGGTGCTGCTTCAACGTCGGGGCTGAACTCGTCAATGATTTCCACAACCGCGTTGTTCATATTCTGCAAGGTTTCAAGCACTGAAAGACCCCTTCTCCCTCTCGCTCGCCTCAATTCATCTTCCGAATCAGCAATCATTCGCAACTCGCGCAAGACAAAAGAAGGAATCAGCAGTCGTCCTTCAATGAATCCGGTTCGCACAATATCCGCCAAGCGACCGTCAATGAGGATGTTCGTGTCAAGAACTTTATCGCGGGCGTAAGTGAATCTTTGCCCCTGGATTAAGGGCTCAAGTTTTGTTGGTTGTAGAAATTGGGCTAACTGCTGGGTGATGAAAGAAACTGACATCGCGTCCCGAACTTTCATCAAAGTGTGGACCGAGAAGTAGACTATGATAGAAGTGATGGCGATCGCTAATGCAAGCAAAGGAGCCGTTGGAAGTCTCCCCCTCAACAGCATCAAAGGCATCAGCAAGACCATGTAGGATAAAGCCAACCCCAAAAGAACACCTAACAAGACGGCAATTTTATCGGCTGGAGGCAAGTTTTCTATCGTCTCCCACAATGTCCAAACCCGCTGGGTGAGCCAACTGCTCAAAAGCAACGCAAACAAAACCCCGATCATAACGAAGCCCAAATCCACAAGATACTGTTGATGACTGCTTAGCGAAACCTGATACGCTCTTTGAAGCCAATCAGTGTATTGATTGGCGGCGACAGCGCCAACCCAGCCCAAAGAGAAAGCAAGCGCTGTCGTGATGGCTATCAAGAACAGCCTGTAGCTCCATTGTTGCAAATTGTTCATCCTCTCACCCCCAGAACTTTAGTGCAAAGGAAGAAGGGCAAGTTCCCAAGCCGCCGTTTTAACCATCTTCTCGTTTAACTGGACGGCAGCAAACCCAAAGCTTTACCTGCATCGGCGATGCTCAAAACTGTTAACCATTCCCTTTTGCCTTTGCTGTCCGATGGACCGAGACATCTCACAAATCCCAACCTTTTAGCTTCCTTTACCCTTACATCGCTTTGAGGGACAGGTCGAACCTCTCCTGTCAATCCCAGTTCGCCAAACGCAGCCACATCCTTTGGGATAGGCACATCGAACCTGCTTGACAAAATCGCTAACGCAACAGGTAAATCAATTGCAGGTTCTGTTACCTTCAAACCGCCCGCGATATTGACGAAAACATCTCGGTCGCTGAATCGGCAACGCAAATGCCGTTCCAATACGGCTAACAACATCAGCACTCTCCCTATGTCCACACCTGTCACAACCCTTCTCGGCATCCCGAAAGGGTTTGGGGTGACAAGAGCCTGAACCTCAACCAACAAAGGTCTATGTCCTTCCATTATCGCCGCCACTACTGTTCCTGCAACAGGTTCACTTCTTTGAGAGAGCAGCCATTCTGAGGGGTTCGGAACTTCCGTCAAACCGTTTTCGTTCAATTGGAAAACTCCGACTTCACCTGTCGGACCAAATCTGTTTTTTGTGGCGCGAACCAACCTAAGGGTGTAGTTCGGCTCCCCTTCTAAATACAGCACTGCATCCACGATGTGTTCAAGGACCTTTGGCCCAGCCAAGAAACCTTCTTTCGTAACATGCCCAACTAGGAAAAGGGCAATACCAAGTCGTTTGGCTATTCGCAACAAGTATGCAGCACTCTCGCGAACCTGACTGACGCTTCCCGGCGATGATGCTAGTAGTGGGTGGTAGGCAGCCTGGATTGAGTCAACAACTGTCAAAATAGGTTTCAACTCTTCCATCGCTGTGCCGATAAGGGTGACATCCGTTTCCGCCAAGACGAAAAGCCTTTCGTTCTCCACTCCAAGCCTATCTATCCTGAGCGAAATTTGCTCAAGCGATTCTTCTCCGGTGACATAGAGCGTTGGCCGATTTTGTTTTGCCATAATTCCTGCAACTTGCAAAAGCAGGGTCGATTTGCCGATGCCGGGTTCACCGCTCAAGATGGCAACACTTCCCGGGACCATCCCCCCTCCTAAAACTCTGTCCAGCTCTTGGAAACCTGTTGAAAGGCGTTGAAGGGAGCGTCGCTTGAGCTGAGTTGCGGGGAGCGGTTTCCCACCTTCACTGCGAGCAGTTAATTTTTCGGATGGCTCGGGAGTTTCCAATTCCTCAACCAAAGTGTTGAATTCACCGCACTGAGGACATCGCCCCAACCACTGTGCACTTTCGTAGCCGCAATTTTGACAAACAAACTTGCTCCGACGCCGTGCCATTTCTATGCCCCCATTTCCATCCTTCTTTCGAGGTCAGTATAATTATGCCTGAAAGTTAGATGCTTAAAAATCGGTGTTTTGCCAAAAGCGCCTTTCATGAGTTCCCTGCTCCCCGAAAATTTCCCGAGATATCAAAGCACTGTCAAGTGAGCGAACTCAAGGGTTTAGGTGATGGTGATGGTAAGGTTACTTCTCGTTCGTCACGGGCAATCGGTTTGGAACGACGAAAAACGAATTCAGGGACAAAAGGACATCCCACTCAGCGATGAAGGGCGGAAGCAAGCAACTGCATTAGGCGAACGATTGAAAGGGATACAGATTCATGCTTGTTTCTCAAGCCCATTGAAACGAGCGGTGGAGACAGCCGAATTAATCTTGAAGGTTTCAGGGAACTCGGTTTC
>JANZZQ010000101.1 GCA_026419315.1 Armatimonadota bacterium
GCTGTAGTGTCACCTCAAATCGCGATTATCGGACGAGCGAGAATAGGTGTTTCCACTGGGCAAACACGCTTGACGGTTGCAACGCTTCCACCGACACCCCGCACATTACAGCGGATACCGGAAATTTCTGGCACGCCGAAAATTGCTGCCCCCACATCAACGCCACGCCTTCTTGCCCCGGAGACACCGGCAAGGAGGGAAACCCCAAGGCAAATTCCTCGCCCGACAATCTCACTGCAACCCGCTCATAGTTTCCGATACACGGTGATTGCCGGTGATACCCTCTACAGCTTAGCGGAAAGGTTTGGCGTCTCAGTTCAAGAACTCGCCGCGGCAAATGGATTGCCAGAAAACGCTCCTTTGCGAATCGGTCAGCGCTTAATCATTCCAGCACGACCTGTGAAAGTTCTCGTTGATGGTAAGCCCGTTGAATGTGAAGTCCCAGCATTTATCCGCAGCGGCGTCACTGTGGGTTCGTTCCGAGCAGTTGTTGAGGCCAGCGGAGGAGTTGTCGGGTGGGATAACGAACGAAAACAAGCAGTAGCCAACTTGGGCTCTCTCAGTCTCGTGGCCACAGTTGGCAAGAGCACATTGGAGGTCAACGGCGAGCATGTGCCTTTGTCAATTGCTCCCTTCCTTTTGCGAAATCGCACTTTCCTACCATTGCGCGAATTGGGAACCGCTTTGGGTAAGGAAGTTAAGTGGGACAAAGGGGTATTGAGCATGGAAACACCGAAGCAGTGAAAAAATTTCACTAACCGCGGAAAACCTGATGACCAGTGTGTTAAAGAGCGCCCCGCTTGAGGCGAACCCTCAGCGGGGCGTTAACTTTCTGCCCGAAAGAGGTTTGCTCGCCATGTGACGTTTGCTCTTGCTTTCCTGAGTCCCCTGTGCCACAGTAAAGGCGTCTGCCTTGCTCGTCAAGGAAGCAATAAGGAGATGGGGAAGGTGGAGGAGTTGTTGAATTCGTTAGATGCAATCATTTGGGAATGGGATGTCCAAAAGAATCGGTTCACGCTTTTTAGCCAGCAAGCGGAACGAATCTTAGGTTACCCATTGCACCAATGGGAAACAGGAAGCGAGTTTTGGGTCTCTCGGCTTCATCCAGAGGATAGGGAACAGATGGTTGCCTTCCGTGAACGCCTCCTTCAAGACAAGCCAGAACAAGCACTCGTTGACTACCGCATGGTCACTGCCGACGGGCGCACTATCTGGTTGCGGGAAAGAGTGACCGTTGTGGTGGAAAACGACAAAGTGACCAAATTGAGAGGGATAGCGATGGACATCACCGAAGCGAAAGAAGCGGAAGAGCGATTTTTCAAAGCATTCTACAGCAGCCTGACGGCGATGGCGATCATAACCCAAGATGACAAGAAGTTTCTTGAGGTCAACGACCAATTCACTGCATTGACGGGATATGACCGAGATGAGTTGCTTGGGCAAACGGCAGAGGAACTTGACCTCTGGTTACCATCCCCTGACCGAGCGGAAAAGTTAGAGCAGCTTCAAGGACAAGGTGCGATTCGTGAGTGGGAGAAGAAGTTGCAGTGTAAAGATGGGAGCACCCGAGATGTTTTGACATCAATCGTCGTCATTGAACTTGGGGGAAAACCTTGCTTGCTTTTTAACCTCTTGGACATCACCGAACGCAGGCGAGCGGAAGAGATTTTGCGAAACTCAAGGGACGCACTTGAATTGGAAGTTCAGAAACGAACTGCCGACATGGAAGAGTTCGTTTACGCTGTTTCCCACGATTTGAGGGCGCCTTTGATGGCACTTGAAGGCTTCGCTCAAGCGCTACTTGAAGATTACGCCGAACGATTGAATGACAAGGGGCAGGACTATTGCCGACGAATTGTCAGTGCTGCCCGCAAAATGGACCAACTTATAGCCGCATTACTTGATTACGGACGACTCAGTTATCGGGAATTGACGCTCGGCGAGGTAGCTTTGGATAAGGTGATTGGTGATGCCCTTCAATTGGTTGGGGCTTATCTATCGGAGAGGGACGCAGAGGTGAAGGTCTCTTCTCCATTGCCCAAAGTTGTCGGTCATCACTCACTCTTGATTCAAATTCTCGTCAACCTTTTGACGAACGCAGTGAAGTTCACCCCGCCAGACCGAAAACCGAAAATTCAAATTTGGGCTGAAAGGCGAAATGGCAAGGTCCGAATCTGGATTGAAGACAACGGGATTGGAATCCCAAAAGAGCATCAGGAGCGAATTTTCAGACCATTTACGCGCCTGCACCCAGAAACCGAATACCCTGGCATCGGGATGGGCTTGGCTATCGTAAAGCGAGGCGTCGAGCGGATGGGCGGAAAAATCGGTGTCGTTTCGGAACTCGGAAAAGGCAGTAAGTTCTGGATTGAGTTGCAAGCGGCGTCAGATCTCCCACCATCGGTTAACTGAGCTGGCTTTGTGAAAATCCTCGCCGTGATAATGTAGGCGCGGTGTTAAGGTGTGCCTTCAGGGTTTGCGCTGACAGAAGAATCGGCGCGAGATCCCTAGCGCTTTTTGCTTGACTGCGAACTTGACTTGTATAGCAGTCGGAGGGCGACCAGGCTACACTTGGTGAATGTGGGAGTGGGACAGCAAAGTCGTTTGTGACCGACGGGACGGCGAAAGGGGCGATCAGGAATGATACGCCCTTTGCATGTGGTGCTCGTTGACGATAACCCTGATGACCGAGAGATTGTCGCCCGCTACCTTCAGCGGGAATTTCCCGAACTGCGAATAACCCATGTGGCTTGCCCGGAGGACCTTGAGCCCATCCTTAAGGAATGCGACTTCGATGTCCTCATCACCGACTACCAACTTCACTGGACCGATGGTCTCAGCGTTCTAGAAAGGGTCAAATCTTGCTGCCCCGATCGTCCTGTAATCATGTTCACAGCGACCGGGAGCGAAGAGGTCGCCGTTGAGGCGATGAAAGCGGGCCTTGACGATTATGTGGTCAAGACCGTAAGGCATTTGCCCAGACTTGTTGCTTCGGTCTGGACGGCGATTGAGAGGGTGGAGGAAAGGATTAGGGCGAGGGAGATAGAACAGCGCTACCGACAACTTTTCTCGAGTTTACCAGTGGGGGTTTTTCGGGCTTCAGTTGATGGGAGATGGATAGATGTCAATCCCGCAATGCTGAGGGTTTTGAAGGCTTCGTCTTCTGATATTTTGTCTCACCATTCCTTTTGGCATCTTTTCGCCAACGCACCGGATAGGGAAGAGGCGTTTCGCCAGCTGTTTGACAACAGGCAAATGAGTTTGCCGCAAGTTTTGCTCCGCAGCCTTGACGGTTCAACTTTCTGGGCACGAATGGACGCCTCGTTAACTTGCGATGCGAGTGGAAACTTCAAGTGGATTGATGGCGTTTTGATGGATGTCACCCCTCTGGTTATTGCCGAGATGGAACAAGAGCAAGTTACATCTATCCTGCGAACTTTGGTCGACAATTTGCCGGAAGGCATCGCTCTCCTTGACGAAAATTGGCATGTCGTCATGTGTAACCCCAAAGCTGAAAGTATGCTCTCAATGTTAGGACATCAAAGTCAGTTGCCTCTGAAGATTATTGCCGGTCGCCCCGTTGGCGAGTTTCTTCGTCCCTCCCCGCAAGGCTTGTGGCGCGAACTCGTGGTGGAAGACCGAATTTACGAAATTGCCCTTTATCCGGCATCCGATCAACACAAAATTTTGGTCCTAAGGGATGTCACGAGCGAGAGAGACATAAGGCGAAGGTTGGAAATTCAGGAGAGACTTGCTGCCATTGGCGAGTTGGCTGCTGGGCTCGCCCACGATTTCAACAACATACTGTCAAGTATAGTTGGCGGGGCCGAACTTTTGTCGATGAGGGAGGATTTGCATCCGGATGTTCAAGAGTTCCTAAACACGGTCATCACACAAGGCGAGCGCTCAGCAACGCTAATTCGCAAGATCCTTGACTTCAGTAAGCGCACTGCTTCGGAGCAGCGCCCAACGGACATGGTTTCTTTCCTTCAAGACTGCTTGAACTTTCTCTCCCGCATACTTCCGGAAAACATCAGCGTGGTTGTGGACATCCCGAACGACACTTACATTGCAGAGGTTGATGTAGTGCAAATGCAACAAGTCATTACCAACTTGGTTGTCAACGCCCGTGACGCTATGCCTGAAGGTGGGGAGTTGAGGCTCAGCCTTAGGAAATTGACTATCGGGGAAAATGACCTCCCACCTGTGCCGACATTGCGACCTGGTGAGTGGATTGCGATATCTGTATCCGACTCGGGCATCGGGATCAAACCAGAACACTTACCGCACATTTTTGAACCGTTCTTCACAACGAAGGAAACCGGGACAGGGTTAGGGTTGGCTCAAGTTTACGGGATCGTCGCACAACATGGAGGCTGCATTGATGTTCAAAGTGAGGTTGGTAAGGGCTCTACTTTCACGGTCTACTTGCCTGCCGCCCCCGCAAAAACGGAAACTCACCCTTCAGAAGAAGTCTTGGATATTCCGACGGGGGATGGAGAACTGATTTTGCTCGCTGAAGACGAAGATGGAGTTCGGTTGGTCATCCACAGGATGCTTGAAAGGCTCAACTACCGTGTCCTAGCTGCTCGCGACGGAACAGAGGCGCTAAGACTTTACGAGCGACACGGCAACGAAGTTGCACTTGTCCTGACCGATTTGGTCATGCCTGAGTTGGGTGGCGATAGATCTGTCTCTTATACACATCT
>JANZZQ010000010.1 GCA_026419315.1 Armatimonadota bacterium
GTTAGAAGGTGGAGCAAAGTCACTTTGCCCTTGTGCCCGCCGGAGAACTCAGGCAAGTATCTCTTGACAGGTTCGTGAATATCCAACTTGCCTTGTTGCCAAAGCAAACAAATCGCTGGTGCAGTCGCTGCGACTTTCGTGACCGAAGCGAGGTCAAAGATCGTGTCAACGAACATGGGTTGAGGCGATGGAACTTCACGGCGCTTCCCAAACGCAGAGAGGTATAAGACTTTTTCGTCAGTGCCGACACAAACGACAGCACCCGGAGTTTGACCCTCTGCGATTGCTGTTTGAACAATTTGCTCCAACTTACGCTTCAACCTCTTCGTCCACCAACGCATTCCATTCTCGCCCCTTTGACTTGACAAAAGCCAAACACCACAAAAGTCCTCCTCCCTTTACTTCAAAGTTTGGTGGCACTTTGTATCCATGCCACTGGCTTCAGCCAGTAGTTGATGACGAACTTGCAAGTGCCGAACTCATTCGGCGAAAAATTCCGCCGTCTAAAGACGGCGCTCAAAAGTTTGTCAGCGGCTGTGGGTTAAAGCCCATAGCATGGTTGGGGAAATCGGTCGCCGACAACATTTGTAGTAAAGAGCAAAGCCTCAATTTACTGAGAACTCCTTTGATGAGCGCTTCCCCACCATGTGTTGGGCTTTGGACCGTATTCGCCGGCGAACTTTCCGAGCGCCGTTTTCGGGCAGCGAAAAAGATTCTCGCCGAACAAACTCAACGACCTGTCAGTTCGTTATCAGCCGTTGGTTGAAGCCAGCGGCACGGTTAACCGATTGACGATAAGCCTTGAGTGAAGGGTGAGCTTACTTCCGACCGACGATTATCGCTTGCTGGATGAGACGGTCGGGAGAATGGACAATGCAGTTGTCAGTCACGATACAGTTGCGAAGTCCAGTAAACGGAGTCACCGTTACATTCGACCAGAGAATTGAACTTTCAACAACTGCGTTTTTGCCGATCACGCAACGCTCCCCGATGACAGACCCCTCACGAACACAAGCGTTTTCCTCAACGACAGTATCAGGACCAACGGCACACGGCGGTTCTATGCGGGCGCTTTCCGCAATTTGAGCTGTAGGGTGGACGAACATGCCGGGACGAATTTCCTTTAGGGGACATTCGTGGACTGGAGCTCGCTTTTCAAGCGCCGATTTGTTCGCATCCCAGTAATTGCCGATGTGACCGATATCGTTCCAGTAACCTTCGCTCGCGAAACCGTAAATTGGTGCGCCCTCGGCAACGAGTTCTGGGAAAAGTTGTTTGCCGAAATCGTAGACGCTACCATATGAAATTCTGTCAAGGACTTCGGGCTCGAGCAGGTAAACGCCCGAATTCACAAGTGCACGACCACCGGTCCAGTCCCTGGGCTTTTCAATAAACCTGACAATCCGACCATCGCTACTAAGTTGAGCGACCCCGAACTCCCTCGGGTCATCAACCCAAGCTAACGAAATGGTGACAAGCGCATTTTGCTCTTTGTGGAAACGAATCATTGCCTGCAAGTCCAATTCAATCAGCTCATCACAACCTATGACCAAAATCGTGTCATTGGGTTCTTTGAGGAAATCGGCCATCAAGCGAACAGCCCCAGCAGTCCCATGCGGTTTGTCCTCATGCAAGTAAGTGATGGAAACGCCCAATCTCGAACCATCCCCAAAGTAACTTTCGATATCGTTGCCCTTGTAGTAAAGGTTGACAGCGAGTTCAGTGATGCCAGCCTTTTTGAGCCAACGGATGATGTTCTCCATGATCGGAACTGTCAAGACCGGAACGAGTGCTTTGGGGCGGGCGTAAGTTAGTGGGCGCAAACGAGTTCCCTCTCCTGCAGCCATGATCATCCCGCGCATTTCCCTACCTCCTGTCCCCAGGTTCGCTAAGACGGTAAAGCGTCAGTCTTCACGAATTCGAGCGTAGTTGATGACATCCTTAACTCCCGGCATTCTTTTGATTCTCTCAATAAGGCGATTCACTCGCGCCTCAACGCTCTCACCGGAAACATCGCCCTTTGCCCTGCGAATCCAACCGTAGATTGAGATGTTCCCGCCAACACTAACGACCTCCATCCTTGAAATGTCAAGCCCAGCTCGGTTGAATTCACGCCGGACTTGCATTGCCAATTGCTTTTCCGCAGCAATGTCCCGTGGCACAGGGTTTCACCTCCAAAAAGCCATTGCTATTACTGCAAGCCCTTTCGGTTGTTTGGGGGCAGCAACTTGCTCGACCACTCTGACTTTCGTCTGCCACTCCGCTTGATTTTCAGATGTCGTCATAACCGTGGCTCTCATCGCATACTCGCCGACGCGAGTGCATTTGAACTTGACAATGATTGGTTGGGGGTCAATAGAGGCAGGCAGGACGAATTCGTAAAATCGCCCTTCCTGCTTGACTTGGCTTGGGAGGGGGGTTATGCCGACCAGTTGAAAATCGGAGAGCAAGCGCCTGTCTAACCTCAACCTAACAGGTTGATTTGCGGTTGTTTTGACCAACATGCGAACCTCCAACGAATTCCCAACCATAACTTGCGAGGGAGCAGTAGCCGCTACCAAGATTCTCGGTGGGACGGGTCGGGAAAGAAAAGCAACAAGCAGCACACTGAGTGTGAACACTATAGAGGCAGCCATTTGCCAACGGGTTGAGGTTGAAAAGATCGGGTAAACCCTCCTTGCAACCAGTTTGGGGATAAAGTATGGGCAATTCAAATCTGTGGACGAGTAAACTACAGGATGCCCTTTTGCCCTCGGGCATGGATTTCCGTTGCCCGGGAAAGCACGGCAAAAACCACATAGGGTCAACTTTTCGCCGCAAAAGACACAGCGAGGAAAATCTGGATGGGTCTCATCCACCCATTCGCCACAGCGCGGACAAATCAAAGTCCGCACATTTATCCCTCCTTTTCCTTGCCTCCGTTTTCAATTATGCCGCCTTCGTATTAAACTTGCACATGGAGAAAGGAGGTTAGTGGAACAATGGCAGAAGCGCTGCAAAACTTTGCGAACGAAAGCCAAAACGAAACGACAACCGAACAGTTGATGGAGACAGGAGTGGTGATTTACCATTCCCCGACAAACTCTCGCTACCCAATAATGGCGAGAGTGCGACAAGGAACTGGCAAAGTTAGCGTCAACGGGGTCTCAATCGATGAGCTAATGAAAAGCGGACATGTCAGGCGGATTGAAGAATTAGTGCAAGTTTTGAAGCGGGAACGGCTGAAGGTTTTGGACGTTGACTTGCGGATGGGTGATTCGTTGCCGACCGAAACATTGTCTCCGTCCGTCCTCGCCTACGCTATCGCCGAAGCGTTGACCAATCTGCTGGGGAGGTTGTAACTCTCGCACGAAGCGCACATCTGAATGCGTGAAAACATTGCTTAAGTCGTGCACAACTTCGTGCTATAATCTTTTTGACAACAAAAACCCCTTTGAAGGAGTGTGTTGAAATTATGGCAAGAAAACGCACAATTCAGGAGACGCCCGACGAAAGGGACAGGTTGATGGATGTGGAGGAAGTGGCAGAGTATCTCAACCTGCACCTTATGACTGTTTACCGAATGTTGCAATCTGGTGTTTTGCCCGCCCGCAAAGTTGGAGGGAGATGGAGGATCAACAAGCAAGAATTAGACGCTTGGTTGGAAACCCACACCGGAGGGACAAGAAAACAAGTGCTGGTAGTTGACGATGACCCTGAGGTTGGGCGGCTTTTCAAAAGAGCACTTCAACCCGAAAGGTGCACAGTTGACTTCGTCACGAGTGGGGAAGAAGCAATCAAATTGGTCAGCGAGAAGACTTACGACCTCATCTTTCTGGACTTGCTCCTCCCCGACATGGATGGAGCGCGAACTTTCGCCCAAATTCGGAAAATAGACCCAGACGCAACCGTAGTTTTAGTCACAGCCTATCCGGACAGTGAATTGGTGAGCAAAGCAATGAAACACGGAGCAGTTTCCCTCCTCATCAAACCAATCCCAGTCGCTGAAATCAGGAAGCTGGCAAGGTCAGTTCACAAGAGAGTCCCTCGCCTCAACCGGCATGGACATGCTTAGCCCGGCGGCCAACGAAACGGACGGCCTCCCAAGAGGTGCAAGTGAATGTGGAAAACTGACTGACCTGCACCTCTGTTGGTGTTCAAAACCAGCCTATACCCATCCTCGGCAACACCAAGCCCTTTCGCTAACCTCTGAGCCACTAACATCATTTTGCCCAATAAGGATTGGTCCTCTTCGGTTGCCTCGTTTAGGCTTGCTATGTGTTTCCTCGGGATTATCAAAACGTGGATGGGTGCTTGGGGATTGATGTCATGGAAGGCAACGACCTCTTCGTCTTCATAGGCGATCTTGCTCTGGATCTCCTTCGCTGCGATTTTGCAAAAAACGCAATCCACCATCACGCTCACCTCCACCAGCATCAATCCCTGAGAGTTGTTTGGTTGACAAGATTTTTGCGAGGCAGGATTTTACACCCGCCGAAACTTTCCTTCGTTCCCCGCTAAAAAATTTTTGCCCGTCAACTCCACCGTTGATGCTACAGGTTATGGCCCTTTTAACCAACAAGTGGGGGTTAGGGCACTGACGCTTTTTAAGTGCCGACCCCGGCCAGAGAAATTTAGCTTTGATGCCGGAATAAATCCGGCGTTGAGGATACAGCGTTTTGTCAGTTCAGAATTGAGGGACTTTTGCGCCATCCCCCGTTGCTTTGTGACTGTCCAAAACCCGTTAAACAGCGCTCAACGCCAATGCTGCATTATGAAGCGGAAGAATTCTTCATTCGTTCTCGTTCTGCGGATTTGGTCTATGAGTCGCTCGGTGGCGGTTGTCATGTCCACTTGCGAGAGGGTTCGCCTCAACCTCCAAACCGCTTCCCGCTCTTGGTCAGTGTAAAGCAACTCTTCCCTGCGAGTCCCTGAGCGTTGAATGTCAATTGCTGGGAAGATCCTTCGTTCCTGCAAGCGACGGTCAAGGTGAATTTCCATGTTGCCTGTTCCTTTGAATTCTTCGTAAATGTGGTCGTCCATGCGAGAACCGGTGTCAATCAGAGCAGTGGCGATAATTGTCAGCGAGCCACCTTCCCTCAGTTTCCTCGCCGCTCCGAAGAACCTCTTGGGGAACCTCAAAGCAGCTGGGTCAAGACCGCCCGTCAAAGTTCGTCCAGACGGTTCAACGACCAAGTTGGATTGTCGGGTCAGGCGGGTCAAACTATCAAGCAATATGACCACATCTTTGCCCATCTCAACCAACCGCTTCGCCTTTTCCAAGACCATGCGGGCAACCTGTATTTGATGCTCCGGTGGTTGGTCAAAAGTTGCTGCCGCAACTTCGGAGTTAACGGCTTCGCGAAAATCGGTTACCTCCTCCGGGCGTTCATCAATGAGCAAGACTATGACTGTGCATTCTGGATGGTTCCGCTCAATGCTTCTCGCAATCGTTTTCAACAGCGTGGTCTTACCCGCTTTAGGTGGTGAAACGATTAGACCTCTCTGCCCTTTCCCTATCGGGGTGACTATGTCAATTATTCGTGCGGTCACATTCTCCGACGAGTTCTCGCCAGGTCGTTCCATCCTCAACCTTTCAAACGGGAAGACAGGTGTTAGTTTCTCAAAATCCGGTCGCAACCTCGCTTTTTCTGGGTTGTCGCCGTTAACGGCAACTATGCGCAACAGGCTGTAAAATCGTTCCCCCTCTTTCGGCGGGCGAACGTATCCCATCACGAGATCGCCGTTCCTTAAACCGAACCTGCGAATTTGTGTCTGGCTGACGTAAACATCTTCCGGTGAGGGCATGTAACCGTCAACCCTCAGGTAACCCTTTACCTCCTTGTCCTCCACAATCTCAAGCACTCCTTCCCTGAGGGCGAAACCGTGACGGGCAGCAAAAGTTTCTAAAATTCGGCGAACCAATTCTTGCTTCTTGAGTTTTGTCGCTCCAGGGATTTCAAGTGAACGGGCAATGTCTTGCAACTCGGATAATGTTTTCGCTTCAAGCTCGCTGAGGTCAAACTCCGTTGCGGTGATGATTTCTTGCTCGGTCATGTCCTTTGATGCCCTCCTTTATAAGGTTGCGGCGGATTTCCTTTTCTTTGGGAGGTATATGTGCCCGTGCCCTCCACCTATGAAGGGCTGGATCCATTAAAAGTGGCGAGTGGTATTTATATACTACCACATTTTTCTTCGGTTCGCAACACCCGCCGTCACGCGCCTCCGTATATTTCCGGGCGCAAAATCCCGATGTAGGGCAAGTTGCGATATTTTTGAGCGTAGTCCAGGCCGTAGCCGACAACAAAGCGATTGGGGATGGTGAAGCCCAAGTAGTGAATTTCAACTGGAACTATACGCCTCTCGGGTTTGTCCAACAGAGCGCAAACCCTGACGCTCGCAGGGTTTCGAGAACGAATCAAGTTCAGGATGTAATTGAGCGTCAAGCCAGTGTCAACTATGTCCTCAACGATAAGCACGTGCTTCCCTTGTATGCTGTCGTCCAAATCTTTCAAAATCCTCACAACTCCCGAAGATTTCGTGTCCATCCCGTAACTGGCGATGGCGATGAAATCGCAAGAGCAAGGAACCGTCAAGTGCCTCATCAGATCGGCCATGAACATGAGAGCGCCCCTCAAAACCCCTATCAAGTGGAGTTCTTTTCCAGCATAATCCGCCGAAATTTGAGCGCCGAGTTCCGCAATTCGCCTTTGGATCTGCTCTTCTGTCAAGAGAACAGCCTCAATGTCTCGGTGCAGATCGTTGCTCACCACGGTCCATCACTCCCATTCTATCGTTGCTGGTGGTTTGGAAGTGACATCGTAAACGACCCGGTTGACACCTTCAACTTCGTTGCAAATTCGGTTGGCGATTCGTTCCAAAACTTCGGCAGGCAATTTCGCCCAATCCGCCGTCATCCCATCTTCACTCGTCACCGCTCTGACCGCAATCGTGTATCCGTAGGTTCGACGGTCGCCTTTAACCCCAGTGCTTCGGATGGGGAGCAGGACAGCGAAGGCTTGCCAAACTTGGCGATACAAACCAGCCCTTCTGATTTCCTCCATCACGATTGCATCCGCTTCCCTCAGGATTTTCAACTTCTCCGAATCCACTTCCCCCAAGATGCGAATTGCCAATCCCGGACCAGGAAAAGGGTGCCTCCACGCTATTTCCGGTGGCAACCCCAACTCCTCTGCGACCTCTCGGACCTCATCTTTGAAAAGGTAGCGCAAAGGCTCAATCAACTCGAACTTCATGTCAGGCGGTAACCCGCCAACATTGTGGTGCGTTTTGATGCGGGCAGCGTGGCGGGTCCCGCTTTCTATGACATCGGGGTAAAGTGTCCCTTGAGCGAGAAACCTAATTTGCCCTAACCTGCGTGCTTCCTCCTCAAAAACTCTAACGAATTCCTCCCCTATGACCTTTCGCTTCTCCTCCGGGTCCGTTACGCCCCGCAGCCGCCTTAGGAACCTTTCACTTGCATCCACATAGACAAGGTTAACGTTCAAAAGTTCCCGAAAAGTGTGGACAACCCTTTCAGGCTCGCCTTTCCTTAAAAAGCCATGGTTGACGAAAATGCAAGTCAACTGGTCACCAACCGCCCTGTGAACTAAAGCTGCAGTCGTCGTTGAGTCAACACCGCCGCTCAAAGCACACAAAACCCTCTCCTTGTTGACAGTTCTGCGAATCGCCTCAACGGTCGTTTCGATGAAGTTTCTCGGTGTCCACGTTGGCTTACAACCGCACCAGTTGTAGACGAAGTTTCGGATAATCTCAATTCCCCAAGGCGTGTGGGAAACTTCTGGGTGAAACTGCACACCAAACAGTTTCCGTTTTGGGTCGGACATAGCAGCAACGGGTGTATTGTTGGTCCTTGCGGTCACCTTGAAACCTTTCGGCGGCTCCAAAACGATATCGCTGTGACTCATCCAGCAAATCAACTGTGGGTTTAAACCCGCAAACAAATCGCTGTCGTCCAAAACTCGCAATTCAGTTCGCCCATACTCAGCCTTTTCCGCCGGCACAACTTTGCCTTTGAGCAAGTGCGCCATAAGTTGCATCCCATAGCAAATCCCGAGGATTGGAATACCAACTTCAAACAACCTCGGGTCGTAAGTTGGTGCGTTTGGGTCGTATACGCTTGCCTGCCCACCAGATAGAATAACGCCTTTGGGACGCAACTCCAAAACTTTATCCAAAGGTGTATCGCAAGGGAGAAGTTCCGAATAGACGCGACATTCACGGACCCTTCGGGCAATTAGCTGCCCATACTGAGCCCCAAAATCCAACACCACGATTATGTCTTCGGGACGCTGATGCATGGCAAGGGCCACCTCTTGATTGAAGTCGGTGAGTTTGATCGGATGCAAAACTACAGCAGTTCACTCAGGGCTTCCTTAACCGTCCGCTTCAAAAATTTCAACTGCGAAGTGACAAGGCGTTGGCTCAAGCCGTTTTGTCTTCCTCGTCGAGAAACCACCACCAATGATTCTTAGGGACATTTAAACTTTGCCTTATCCTCGCCAAATCGGGAATAGCGGCTTTGATGGCAGGAGCAAGTTTCCTCAACTCGCTGTCCAATTTCTCCAACTTGCGCCTTTCCGCAGGCGTCAGCGCTTTTGGTTGAGCCCGCATAGTTCGCTCCAAGTCACTTCGGTCAAAAAGAAGCAATTCCAAGTCCTCTTGTTCCAGTTTTCTCCTCTTCTCCCAGGCTGCCAGAACTTGACGAAGGTGTCGCTCATACCAACGCAGCCAGACTGAAGGGTGAACTGACAGCTCACTTCCGTCGGGCAAGTCGCTTCGTTTCTGCCTCGGCATTTTCGGACACCTCTGTTTCCTGCTTTTCAGTTTGCCGCTTGTAGAAACCATCGTCAAGTCTCCTCGTTGAATCCGACGCTGGGAGTTGCTTCATCACAATTACAATACTGCCAAGTTAACGGACGCGTGCTTTTTTGTTTTTGCGTTTTTCCAAACTGATGCCGAGGCTGTGAGCTTCAGGGACGGGTGAGGCTTTTTTGAAGTCACCTCGTCCATGAGAGGCTGAGAAGAATTGCTCTTTCATTCCGGCTGCTGTTTGGAATCCCCACAGCAACTCCCAATTCAAGGTTCTCGGTCAGTGACCAATAGACGCCGAGGCTGGAATATCCGTCACGACCTGAGAGCCGGTCAATAACCAACAAAAGTTGAGATGTCAACAGGTATTCGGCTGCGACCCACCAACGTTCGTTGTTGCAAAACCGTCCAATTCCTAAGTGCCAGGTGGAGCGTCCCCAAGTTTTTCCGAAAACAGCATAGGGCGACGCAGTCAATCCTTTCCCGACATCCAAAACTCCAATCACCAAGGATGGACTTTGCCCATTTTCATCCAAAATTCTCGCTTTCACGTTGAAAGCAAGACGAGTTTTGTAACTGCCGTTACCGTCGGGGTAGCGATAAATGTCAAATCCCCACTCCAACCGATGCCAACCAAACTGGCTGTATGCGTAATACTCTGTCCCAGAACGGAACAATCCCCCATAACTCACGGTTGAAAGTTCAAGTCGCACTTCACCCTTCCCCATCACTTCGGATGAAGGGGCAAGGTTTGTGCTTGTCGGGTAAGCCCACATTTTCGCCCATAAAATCATCACCGTCAAACTGAGAACCAAAACTCGCAAAACCCGTTCACCTCCGCTTCTTCGGTTTACCACCATGTCATTCGGCAGAAAAGTTGCGAAGCTTAAGCGAGCCGTTGCGAAAACAAATTCTCTCCGCCACCGAAGTTTTCGTTTTGAGCGACGTCAATTGAGCGGCGGTGACAGAATTACCCTAGCAGGTAGGTGGTTAGAGGAAATGAGATGGTGGCTGGTGTTGACAATTTTTGTTTGCGCGAGGTGTTGGGCGATGGCAGAAGGACAAGGGAGACAAAAAGTTGATGCGACTTTATGGGTTCACCCGAGTGCAGTTAAACTTGGCGGTTTTCTTGGCCACCGCTTCCGAGTCAACGAGCGGAATCGCCTCCTCCCTATGGACGAAAATGCGCTGCTCAGCGGCTTCAGGAACCGCCCCGGGGTTCAGGCTTGGATTGGCGAACATGTAGGCAAATGGCTACACGCGGCGGTCTTGACTTGGCAAAGCACAGGCAACCCAGAACTCAAGACGAAAATCGACAGAATTGTCAGCGAACTGATTGCAACCCAAGAACCCGACGGTTACTTGGGCACCTACGATTTTCCAACCCGTTGGACGATGGAGAGAGAGCGAGGTTGGGACGTTTGGGTGCACAAGTATGTGCTCATCGGGTTGCTGAGTTATGCAATTGGGACGGGTGACGAGGAACTGAAGGCAAGCGAAGACGAACTAAGGCAAAAAGCGTTAGATGCAGCTTGTAAGGCTGCGGATTTGATTTTGAGAACTTTCGGGACCGGTGAAGGTCAACTTGACTTAATGGAACGAAGCACCCATGTGGGGATGGCTTCAAGTTCAATTCTACAACCGATGGTTTGGCTTTACAGGTTAACGGGTGAAAAGCGCTACCTTGACTTCTGCAAATACATCGTTTGGGCATGGGAACATTCGCCTCATGGTCCGAGATTGCTTGGAAGTTTGCTCTCTCACGGCGACGTCCACAAAACCGCCAACGGCAAAGCGTATGAGATGATGAGTTGCCTCGTTGGTGCTTTGGAGCTTTACCGGGTTTTGAGAGATGAAGGTAAGGAGGACGAAGGCAAGGCGCTGTTGCTCGCAGCGCAACGGGCTTGGGACGATATCGCCGAAAGCCACCTTTACATCACCGGCGGGACGAGTTTAGGAGAACATTTCCAACCTGACCACTATCTGCCCAACGACGGAGCTGTCTCTGAAACTTGCGCAACGGTAACGTTTTTGCAGCTCACCCTCGAACTTTTCAGGCTCACTGGTGAGGCGAAATACATGGACATTGCTGAACGAAACGTTTTCAACCACCTGCTTGCTGCCCAACATCCCAACGGCGATAAGTGGTGTTACTTCACGCCTTTGGAAGGTCAGAAGAATTACCGCAGCGACATAAACTGTTGTGCGTCAAGCGGACCAAGAGCCATAGCTTTGTTGCCCACATTCATTTACACCCTTGACCCAGATGGCGGGATTCGTATCAACCTCTACACCCAAAGCGAGCTTAACCTGCCCAAGCAAGGCGTCAGGATCGTTCAGGAAACCAACTACCCTTACGGCGGCACAGTGAAAATCAGGTTGCAGGTTCCTCAGCCGAAAGAATTCCCGTTAAGGCTGCGAGTGCCCAATTGGTGTGAAGTGGCAAAAGTTTCAGTTAATGACGAACCGCCCAGACAAGTGAATCCCGGTTACTGCGAGCTGCGTCGTCAATGGCGCAACGGAGACACTGTGCAGTTGGAATTCCCAATGGAGTTGAGAGTTGCTATCGGCACCCACACTAACGAGGGCAAATTGGCGTTGATGTGTGGTCCACTCGTGCTCGCCGTTGATGAACGTTTCTTGCCCCAAAAAGATTTGTTGAACACAGTCACTGTCCCGAGCAAAGAAAAGCTCCCTTTGAAAATCGTCGCTGTCGAGGATGAGGGGTCGCTATGGGAAGGGGAGCAGGTTTTTGAAACAGAAGGCATCTTGTTGACCGATCCACAAAATCGATTCAATTTGCGCCTGACAGACTTCGCCCACGCAAGTGCAAAAGGGACGAGGTTCGTTGTGTGGCTGTCGCAAATGCGGGAATGAAGGCGATGAGTTGAAGCCTCATCTTGCCGAGAAGTGTCCAGAACCAGAGAGACAAAGGAGCAATGTGAAGCGGAAACGAAGCGGTGGCAGGAAGCAAAGTTAGGCATTTTTCATTCGCTAAAGGCCCATAAGTTTGGTCAGGACAGAAATCAGTTGGTCAAGGGGTAGACGAATTCCGGCTGAAGTTTATGACAGCCTTTACGAACGTTTCAACCCCAAAAAAAGTTCAACCCGAAGCAATGTGCGAACTTGTTCAAAGCTGAAGGGGCCAAATATGTTGTTTTGGCGAAGCATCAAGAGGGCTTATCAACGTTTGACATTGCCCAGACTGACAACAGTATGAGCACACCCTCAAGGCGAGATTTCATCAGCGAACTCGTCAAGGCTTGCCTCAAATAAGGATTGCGCATCACGTCCTACTACTCGCTCTGCGATTAGTATCACCCATCACATTCCACGCCCCGATGCCTTCAAGACCTCCTAACCGCCAACGGGATTTCACTCGCTATCTCAACTTCATGTTCGGACAAGTTTGCGAACTTTGCGGGAAGTGTAGTCCTGACGGTATATGGTTTGGTGTGGGAAAGGTTGCTTGTGAGTTGGTTCTGGCGGTGACGGAAATTTGCTCCTTAATGTCGGTCCAGCTCCAGAAGGTGAAATTGAGGAAAGGTAAGCGAAAAGGCTCGAAGGGATCGGGACGCAGTTGAAAAAGTTCGGCGAAAGCATCTACAATGCCAGAGGCAGCCCTTAAATGCCCAGCAGATGAGGAGCAACCCCCGCAAGGGCAAAACAATTTAACTTGCGCACGCTCAAACTGGGACGACAACGGGCTCATCTTTCCTCGCCATCGAGAGAAAAATTGTCAAGGTGAAACTTTTGACGTGTCAATCAAGTTGCCCTGACAAGCAACAGAGCCAGCAAGCAAAAAACAAGTGTCAAGGCATAAAGCAGCAAAACTGCTTGTCGCTGGTCAAAACCGCTGTCAAGGAGTTTGTGGTGCAGGTGCTCCCGGTCAGCACTGAAAATCGGTCTACCTTTCAACCATCGCCGAGCGATCGCGAAGGCGGTGTCGAGAATCGGGTAAGCCAAAACCATGCCTGTCATGAAGAAAACGGACAGAGCAGCAACGCTTTTCACTGCTCCCATAATTGACAACGTCGCGAACAAATAACCGAGCGCCATTGCCCCCGTATCGCCCATGAAAACCCGCGCTGGGTGAAAGTTGTAAGGCAAGAAACCCATGCACGCACCGGCGACTGCAGCAAAGGCTGCGGCGATCGGGAACAATTTTTGACTTGCGGCAAGAAACGCCAAGGTCAACGACGCAAAGAAACTTACACCTGCAGCCAAACCATCCAAACCATCAATCAAATTAAGGGCGTTGGTGAGTGCCACAATCCAAAAAACTGTCAATAGCCATGCTTGCCAAGTCGGTAGGAATATGTATCCCTCGCCGAAAGGGTTGTTAACGAAAGCGATGCGAAGCCCAAAAGCGGTTGGAAACATAGCCGCGATAATTTGACCGAGCAGTTTTGTTCTCGGGGATAGCGAAGAACGGTCGTCAAGGGTCCCAACAATGACGATGACGATTAACCCCAGAAAAACCCCGAGGGCATGGTCTGGTATGGTCCTTAGAAGAAGCCAACTGCCACTTGTCCCAAACAAAATCGCAATCACCAGGGCAACACCGCCCCAAGATGGTATGGGTTCGCGATGTATCTTTCTTGAAGATGGGCGGGCAATAATACCCAACCGCTGCGCCCACTGAATGGTCAAGGGAGTCATGACGATGCTAATAGCAGTTGCGATCAGGAAAGCGAGCGCCAAGGAGGTCAACATGCCGTTTTAGCCTCCCAAACGGTTTTTGAATTCTCCAAAGCCGAAACTTTTTCCAGCCTTCGTTTATGTCGTTCCTCACCGCTGAAAGGTGTCTCCAACCAAGCCTTAACGATTTCCCAAGCCAGTTCGTTTCCAATAACGCGGGCGCCTAAGGCTAAGACATTGGCATCGTTGTGGCTCCGAGCCATCCTCGCTGTATATTCGTTCCAGCACAGGGCGCAACGGATCCCAGGGACTTTGTTTGCTGCGATAGAACTACCGATCCCTGTGCCGCATATAACTATCCCCGTATCAAACTCACCTGAGGCTACAGCATGAGCGACGGCAACGGAAAAATCCGGGTAATCGCAAGGTTGAAGACTGTGAGTCCCAAAGTCGTAGAACTCGTATCCTGCCTCTTCAAGCCTTCCCTTCAGCCACTCTTTTAGTTCAAAACCTGCATGGTCACTCCCCAACGCAATTCGCCTTGGTGGGTGAGAATTTGGCATGAGTTCCTTCCCCCTCACGGTTCAAGGTGCAACTCCCGCTCCACATCGTCAAAGTAGTAACCTTCGTCCTTCGCTCGCTTGGGGTATATGGGGATTCGGACATAGAAGGTTGAGCCTTTACCGGGTCCCTCGCTTTCCGCCCATATTTGGCCTTCATGCAACTCAACAAGGTGCTTGACAAGATACAAACCAATTCCGGTCCCACCTGCCGCCCTTGTTTCCTTCGTGTCAATTCGCTCAAATTTCTCGAAGATTTTGGAGAGTTTGTCTTTCGGGATCCCGATCCCCTGGTCTTGAACGCTAATGAGGATGGTATTGTCTTCACGGACAGCCCGGACTCGAATCTCGCCTCCATTAGGCGAATACTTGATCGCGTTGTTAACCAAGTTGGTTAAGATGCCGTCCAACTTGTCTTCATCGGCGACGATGGGGGGTAGCGGTTCTGGAATGTCGGCGATAAGTTGGTGCTTGTCGGTGTAACTTCGTTGGATGGTCAGAACTCGGTCAATCACTTTGGTCAAGTCAACTTTCTGCCAGTGAGGCTGCAACGCAACGCCCCGCTCAATCCTCGACAAGTTGAGCAAGTCCTCAATAAGCCTCCTAAGCCTGTCCGTCTCTTGGTCAATGATCTGGTAAAACTCGTAACGAGTTTCCGCATCAAAGTAACCTTCTCGGTCCTCAAGCAAGGTGGCGATGAAGCCCTTAATGGATGTCAAGGGGGTGCGCAACTCGTGGGAGACAGTGGAAACGAATTCCGTCTTCATTCTCTCCAAACGCCTTATCTCCGTTATGTCGGAGAACAAAGCGATAACTCCTGTCGGGTTGCCGTGTTCGTCTCTAACGATGCTCGTCTCCACGCGATAGATGCGCTCCTCCGGTTCGTAGATTTCCACTTCGTCCGTCAATTCCGTTTTATCGTTGAGCGAGTTCATCAGGATTGAACGAACTTTGTCGTGTTGGATGATTTGGGTAAATGGCTTGCCGATGACGTTGCCGTCAATTCCACCGCAGAAGGCTTGAAGGGCGGTGTGGTTGACGAGGCTGATTTTTCCGTTGTTGTTAACCAAAATCACTCCAGCGGAGACACTTTCAAAGGCTCGCTCAAGTTGCTCCGTTCGCTCCCTCAACTCAATGTAAATTTGGGCACCGGCGATCACGGATGCGGATTGGCGGGCAAGGATTTCAAGGATTCGCCGATCCTCTTCTGAGAAAGGCAACTGTCGCCTTTTGTTGGCGACCATGAGAACGCCGATCGCTTTTCGTTCTACGATTCGCTGCTCCTCGTCGCGCTTGTCCCACATCAGTGGGACCATGATTACATTGTGAATGCCCACTTCGTTCAACACCCTGACATCGGGGTATCGGCTTTCGCGGGTGTCGTTAACGATCACGGGGACCCTTTGAGTGAAGACATGTTGAATCAAGCCGTCTTTGGGGACAACCCCAATCGCGCCCAAACTTGCCAAGTCAATCCCAATAGTTGGAGGATGGAGGATAAGGACGTCCTCATCGGTGCGATGGACGAAAAAAACGCAAACTTCCGCCTGCAACAGCCTCGCAAACCTTGAGAACATGCGGGTGAGGGTATGTGTCAACTCCTCTTCAGTCGTTGGTGGGACCACAGCAGTCGTTGCTTGACTCTCCCTCGCTTCTGCCAATTGGCGTTCCAACTGTCGCCGTTGCTCCTCCAACTCGGCAATTCGCTTTCTCAAATTTTCCAGTTCCCTTTCCAAATCGTCCCGGCTCATTGTGAAATCCCTCCAACGATGAATCGTTCAAGGGCAAAGTTTTTGGCGAACCCTTGTCTATTATGCCGCACTAACTCGGGTTCATCACGATGTCGGTGGAAAGATTTTATGGGGTTGGCAAACCCACAAATTGCCTTGACGCCGAACAATCCCTACGCCCAGGAAACGCTGGTCTTGATCGTAAAGGCGAACTAACTCGTCATCCTTCAAGTTTGGGTAACCCCAAATCGTCCCAATGACGCTTGCCATCCCGTTCAAGATTCTTTGAGCCTCAAGCCTCGTCAGCACCAAAGTAGGCAGCATCGGCAACGATTGGTCTAATGAAAGTATACACTGTTCCAGTTCACCACGCAAGACAGCTTCCGCAAACTCTTCCAAAGTCAACCCTTGTTCGCTCTTGAAGGGACCAACTTGTGTCCTCACGAGGAAGTGCTGATACCCACCACACCCCAAAGCCTCGCCTATGTCCGACGCTAAAGTTCGGATGTAAGTCCCACGGGAACAATGAACTTCAACTAATGCTCGCTTGACAGGCTTATCCCACCATTCCAACAAAGTTAGGCGGTAAATACGAACCTTACGGGGCGGTCGTTCTACCTCTATGCCCTTCCGGGCTAACTCATACAACCGTTTGCCTTGATAGTGAACTGCGGAAAGCATGGGTGGCACTTGCTCAATCTCGCCGATAAACCCCTTAAGCACCTTCTCCAACCGCTCTGCCGTTACCCCTTCGGTCGAGCGAACCTCTACAATTTCGCCCTCCGCATCTTGAGTTTTGGTGGTAACACCGAGCACCATCTCAAACCGATAGACTTTGTCAAGTCCGGAAAGAAACTCCGCTAACCTTGTTGCCCTCCCCAAGCACAAAACCATCAAGCCTGAAGCCAAAGGGTCTAAAGTTCCCGTATGACCAACTCGCTTCATCTTCAGTTTCTTTCTCACAAACTCCACGACATCGTGGGCTGTCATACCCGATGGTTTCAGCAATAACAAAACACCTTCAGGTTCTTTGGTCTCGGTCCTCATAAATTCTCATCACCTTCCGTTGCGTGGACCTGAGAAGGGTTGGTCATGAAAGCGCTTTTCGGAGCGTTTTCAGAACTTTTGTAACGGCAGATCGCAAAGGTTGCCTTATCCTACATCCAGCCGCCGCAGGGTGTCCTCCACCTCCGAACTGACGAGCAACTGCGGCGACATCAAACCCGTCTTTTGACCTGAGGCTAACTTTGACGAGTTTCGGTTCAGTCTCTCGGAACAGAACCGCCACCTTAGCGCCATCCACCGCCCTCAAAAAGTTGATGAAATTTTCCGTGTCTTCGTCAGTTGTTCCGGTTCGCACAAAGTCGTTAAGCGTTAGAACCGACCAACACAAACCCAGTTCAGGTTCAAATTTCGCTTTGTTCAACATTCGCGCCAACAATTGTGTGGCAGCGAAGGAGCGAACCTCCATCACCCGATACGCTAAATCCTGCGGGTCAACCCCGTATTTCAACAACGATGCTGCCAACCGAAAAGTTCTTGAGGTCGTGTTGCGGAAGTGAAAAACGCCTGTATCAGAAATGAGCGCTGCATACAGGCAAGTGGCAATCTCTGGCGTCATCGGGACTTTCAGAGCCTTGAGCAAAATTGCGATCATCTCCCCAGTGGCCGCAGCCCCCGTGTCTATCCACATGAGCCAATCGCTTTCATCTTGTTCCGGTTTTAAAGGGTGGTGGTCAATAGCGACGACCGATGGTGCGTTCTTCCGAAGGTCATCTGGGATGTCAGCCCGAGCCAAATCTGCACAATCCACCAGAACTACCAAGTTGGGCTGAAAAGAAGGCGATCGCTTGACCTTATCCACCGCCGGCAAAAAACTGTAGCGCTTTGGAACACCACTGTGGCATATAACTTCAACCTTCTTGCCCAATCTCTCCAACCCAATCGATAGCGCCAAAGCGCTCCCTATAGC